>JADZDJ010000242.1 GCA_020851115.1 Pirellulales bacterium | reverse complement strand
CCCGCGAACGGAGCCACACCCGCCAATGCTAAACCGCCCAGCAGAAATGTAAGGCAGGTGATCGGCATCAGTTTTCGCAAACCGCCGATGCGACGCATGTCGATTACGCCTCCCATCGCGTGCATGACGCTGCCGGCGCCGAGAAACAGCAGAGCTTTGAAGCAGGCATGCGTTAGCAAATGAAACATGCCCGCGACAATGCCCATTAGCGTGCCAGTGCCGAGCGATAAAAACATGTAGCCGAGTTGGCTGATCGTGGAATAGGCCAGCACGCGCTTGAGGTCGGTTTGCGTCATCGCGATGATGCCGGCCATCAGGGCCGAAATGCCGCCGATCGTGGCAACGACCATTTGTGCGTCGACCGGCGAATCGCCGATCGTGAACCAAGGCGTGCCTGCCGCGGCCACGTATAGCGGCGTGCAGCGAGCGACCATGTAAACGCCGGCGGTAACCATCGTGGCGGCGTGAATCAGCGCGCTGACGGGCGTGGGGCCTTCCATCGCGTCGGGCAGCCAGACGTGCAGCGGAAACTGAGCGCTTTTGCCGCAAGCGCCGGCCATCAGCAGGAGGCAAATGGCGAGGGCCACGCCGCCAGTGGCGTACGCAGACGAGGGATTTTCCAGGCGCGATTGCCCGAGAACGCCCGCCACCGTCTCAATTTTCCCTTCGGTAACTGCAATTTGAGTATCGTGGAAATTCAAGGTGCCGTAGGTCGTCCAAATTAAAAACAGCGCGATGACAAAACCAAAATCACCGACGCGGTTGACGACAAACGCCTTCTTCCCAGCCGCGGCAGCTTCCGGCTTTTGATACCAGAAGCCGACGAGCAGATAGCTGCAAAGCGCCACGGCTTCCCAAAAGACATAAAGCAGCACGAAATTGCTCACCGAGACGAGCATCGTCATCGAAAACACGAATAGTGCTACATAGGTGAAGAACCGTGAATAGCCAGGATCGCCGTGCATGTAGCCGCTGGCGTAGATCACCACCAACGTCGAAATAAATGTCACCATGCAAAGCATGAAGCAGGTGAGCGAGTCGGCGCGAAGAGTGATGTCGATGGTGAAGTCAGCGACTGCGGGTGACTGGTGGTCTGATGTTTGGCGGTCTAATCTTGCGGGCGAATAGGCTTGCTTGACGTCGGCCCAGGTCCAGAGTGTGTAGGTATGTTCGTAGCCGATTTTGCCTTGTCCGCGATTGAGCGACTCGGTCGATTGAGCCTGGACGGCCAATAGCAACAGAACACTAAGTACAAACGAACCTGCAACCGCCAGCGCGACAGGCAGGTGGCTCATTTCCTTTAGCGCGCGGCCAGTCACCGCCACTAGCAAGCAAGCCAAAAGCGGCAGAGCGGGAATGAGGGGTAATAGCGTGTCGATCATGCGGAAGTGGGTATGAACGAGCGACTAGGGGCTAACGCGTTGAACTGTGTTAAATTTGATTTGCGGATTGTGAAGGACGATCCATGCTGCGTTTATGATTCATCCTGTGGGCTAGCTTCTCGTCTCTGGTATTTAGCGTCTAAACGTAACTGCGATGCGTGATTTCTTCCTCGTCGATTTTGGGTTCGACGCCGGCCGGCGTCAGTTCGGGCCAACGTGGTTGCGGTTCGGCGACTTCGGGCAATTCGTCGTCGGTGTACGCAGCCAGATTGCTTTCTCGTAGCTCGTCCCAGGCGGCAATGTCGAGGTTGCCGCGGCGCTGAAAGAGCATGAGAAACAGAGCGAGCGCAATGGCCGCTTCGCAGGCGGCCACCGCAAGAATGAAAATCACGAGCACTTGGCCGTCCCAGTTGTTGTGCCAGCGACCCCAGGCCACGAGGCTGACTGAGACCCCTTGTAACATCATTTCGGCGCAGAGAAACATCACAATCATGTTCCGCCGCGCGAGAAAGCCGACGAGGCCAATCGAGAACAATGCGGCCCCGACTAGCAGCGAGTTGTTGAGAAGCGCGGCTTCGTTCATCGCGTGGCCTCCTGCCGTGTCGCGACGAAGCGGCCATTGTTCTTGAGCAACGGGCGATTTCGCTGGGCACTGACGATCGACGTCGCCCCAACTAGGGCCACGAGCAGCAGCGTGCCGGCGATTTCGACCGCGATCAAATGGCGACCGAAGAGTTCCGCGCCGAGCTTGGCGACGTGCTCCTGGGCCAAAACATTTTCTAGTAGCTTGTCGGCAGCGGGCGGATTCAAATGGTCGAGCCCGAGCTTGCCGATCGTCATCGACAGAATGCCGACCAGCACCGCTCCGGTGGCGGCGGCGAGCATCGCTTCCCAGCTAATGCGGTCGTAATAGGCGTCGCCACCAGGCTGCGCGAGCATCAACACGAACAGAAATGTCACCAGGATGGCGCCGGCATAGACGACAACCGTCGCCACGCCGAGAAACTGCGCGCCTTGGACCAGAAAGATTCCCGCAGTGCCCATCAGCGCCAGCGCGAACCAGACCGCGCAGTAAACCGGGCTGCGAAATGTCACCGTGCAAACTCCGGCGACCAAGGTGACTCCGGCAAGAATCCAAAACACAGCGTTATCGCTCCACGATCCCAGCGGCAACAGGCACGACGCCAAACATCCCAGCGCTGCGATTCCAACGATCGCGCCAAGCCTACGGCCCTTCGCTGAGCCGCGCGGCAACATCAGCCACATGGCGATAGCGCTCAAGAAGGCGGTCCAGGCGATCGGGTGCTTAATCGCCGTCGCCAGTGACGAATCCGCCTGCGACAAAACCCACAGTCCGGTCATAACGTCCCTCCCAAGGCTGTGGATTTCATTGGTTCGGCGTCGATCGTCATGTCGTACACGCTGAGCAGCTTTTCTTTGTCAAAGATCATCTCTTCGCGGCTGCGGCCCGTGAGATCGAGCAGGCTCGTCAGTTCGATGGCATCGACCGGACAGGCTTCTTCGCACATGCCGCAGAAAATACAGCGTAGCTCATCGATTGTGAAGCTCTCAGGATATTTTTCGCGGTCGGGCCAAGGGCTTTCGGCGGCGACGATGTCAATGCAATGCGCCGGGCAGGCGGTGGCACAAAGAAAACACGCGACGCATTTCACGCGGCCGGTACCGTCTTTATTCAGTCGATGGACGCCGCGGTAGATCAGCGGGTTGCCGATCTGAGGCCGTTCTTCCGGAAAACTGAGTGTGACCTTTGGCCCCACCAAATGCTTGAACGTCGTCGTCAACCCCTGCACGAACAGCGGTAAATACATCCGCCCGCTCAGACCGAGTTTGGGTTCTTCGAGCCAGCGGATATTGGGGTTGGTGCCGGACATGGAGCTAAGAGTTATGGGCGTTGAGCGATGAACTGGGCCAATGGCAAAATGATGAATCGGGTCAATTCAATTCTGTTTCGGCGTCGAAGGGCATCGACATCGGTCGCGGGGTGTTGTCGGTTGACAGCGGTGCATAAAGACCGGCGATAATCCATGCGCCGATAGTTACGATCCAACTGATCAGAATCAATGGCCAGAGACTTTCGGCACCGACAATATCGGCAAGATCCTGTTGATATTCCACGAGCACCGCCATCACGATCAGATTCACAAGCCCCAACGGAACCATCACTTTCCACGCCATAGCCATGAGTTGATCGAACCGAAACCGCGGCCAGGTCCAACGCACCAGCATAAAGGTCAAGACGACCAAGAGAATTTTTACCGCCAGAACGACGATTCGTGCAATCGCCGTGAACCAGGTAACTTCGTCGCCAGCGCCGGTGAGGCCCCAAAAATGCCAACCGCCGAAGAACAGGATCACGATCAAAAACGCGGCGGTAATCATGTGCAAAAACTCGGCGATCAAAAACAGCAGCAGCATCATGCCACTGTATTCGGTGTGATAGCCGCCGATCAATTCCTGCTCGGCTTCTGGTAAGTCGAACGGCAGCCGCGCTGCCTCGGCCGTGGCGGCCACCGCGAACACAAAGAAGCCCAGCGGCTGAAGGAAGACGTTCCAAACGCCGCTGTCGGCTTGCTGGGAAATGATGGCATCCAATCGCAGCGTGCCGGCAAACAACACCACCCCGATCAGGCCCAGCCCCAGCGGAATTTCATAGGAAATTAGCTGCGCACTCGAACGTAGTGCGCCCAAAAAACTGTATTTGTTGTTGCTGGACCAGCCGCCGAGAATCACTCCGTAGACTGCAATGCTCGACAACGCGAAGACATACACCATGCCAACGTCGAGGTTCGGAGTGACGAGCAGCGGAATCGGGTCTGGCACTCCCTCAATTTCCAGCGGCGGCAGGACGCTGCCGAACGGGATCGCCGCGAAAATGGCAATGGCCGCAGTAAGAATAACGATCGGCGCGATCCGAAACAGGGCCTTGTCGACATGCTTGGGAGCGAAATCCTCCTTGAAAATGAACTTCAGCCCGTCGGCCAACGGCTGGCCGAGGCCAAACAATTTGATCTTCGTGAGCGGAATTCCCACGCGATTCGGCCCTTTGCGGTCTTGCACCCAGGCGGCCATCCACCGCTCGACGAGGACCAAATAGGCCGCCGCCGTCATCAACCCGCCGAGAAGCAGGAAGATTTTGATCAAGGTGATGATGGTTTCGAAAGTCATGGGGAGAGACCGTGAGTTATGAGCAGTGAGCAATGGATGGCGACGGGCCAACCTCCGATTGTCTTCTGTACAGCGATCAAAGCTCAATGCTCATTGCTTGCTGCGGTGGCCAACTGGTTCATCCTCATATCAATTCCAACGGCCGGAATTTCACCAGCAGCAGCGCTGAAGGCCGCGATCGTGGCGGCGATTTCTCTCAGCACCGTGCGCGGGTTATATAGGCCGCGCAGATTAAGCATGTTCCAGTAAAGTTGACCTTCGACCCAGACGCCGGCCGGTGGGCGGATGGCCCAGGTAAACGATTGGAGTCGGTGATTGAAATTCACGTACGAGCCGCTGCGCTCGGCAAATCCAGCGCCGGGCAATTGATACGTGGCAACGTGCCACACGGGTGACTCAAACATGTCTTGAACGACGATTAGCTCCAGCGCCGCGAACCGCTGCGCAATCGCGTCGCCGTTCCATGCACAGGAATAACCGCCGCTGATCCAGGCGGCCCTGATTTGGCCAGCAGCGAGATCTTCGAGTAGCTCGTTGAACGTCTTGATTTTTCCGTTGCAAAAGTGAGCAATGACTGCCTCGGCCCCCTTGCGATTTGGGCATTTTTCAGCATGAATCGTAAATCCGCCAGGAAAGCTTTCATCGTGGCCCTCGATCGGCACTGGACCGAGCGCGAGAACGGCGTTGGAATCGAATTGGCGCGCCAACTTGCAGAGCAAGTACGCTTCTTCGACGGTCAGATGGGGCGATACTACCGCCGCCAATCGACCACCGTCGCGGCAAACCTGCTCGAGCTGCGCCGACAAATCCCGCGGCAACTGCGACCATTCGACGTTTTCCATTGGCCGGAAATGCTTGACGGTGATATCGTGTGGCCGCCGTTCGCCCGCGTGGCCATTGCCGCCAGGGTTGCCGATTTCCGCAATCCGGCGTGGCTGTATTTGTCGAACGGGCGAATGCAAATGGCGGTAGCTGTATCTGCCTTCATCGCACATCCACCATTTGTTGACGGCAGGATTCTCGCGCGGCTTCAGTCGATAGACAGCGTCTTGATTTTCGTTGATGTAGATCGAGCAGCCGGTCGAGCAGCCAGTACATACGCCCTGGTGCTGCTTCATGTACCACACGCGCTGTTGGTACAGAAAGTCTTTATCGCACAGTGCGCCGACAGGGCACAGATCGACCACATTGCCCGACATTTTGTTCACCAGCGGATAGCCGGGAAACACATCGATCTCTTCGTGGCTGCCGCGGTTGATGACCATCAGCTCGCTACTGCCGGTGATTTCTCGGCAAAATCGGACGCAGCGGGTACACATGATGCAGCGATCGACGAACAGCGTAACGGTATCACCCATGTCGCGCCGGCGGCTGGTAAACGGCCGGACATCGGCGCGGCGTTCAGCCTGACCGTGCTCGAAGTGGTAATCTTGCAGGCTGCATTCACCGGCCTTGTCGCAGATGGGGCAATCGACCGGATGACGCAGCAGCAAGTCTTCCTCGACCATCGCACGTGCTTGCTTTACTTTGTCACTGTTCGTGACAAACACTGTTCCATCTTTGGCGGGCGTTTGGCAAGCCGGCACAAGCTTTGGCAACATTGTGATAGCGCCGGTCTCGGGATGCTTGGTGCCTGTCTCGACCAAACACATCCGACAACTGGCGACGACTGTCAGTCCCGGGTGCCAGCAGTAGAAGGGAATCTCGACGCCGATCCGACGCGCCGCCTGAATGCCATTCAGGCGTTCGTGATCGCCAAGTTCGATTTCTTGTCCGTCAACGATGACTACGGCCATGACAAAGGGGCTAAGGATTCGAGGCTAGGGGCCAGAGCGCTAGTCAGCAGTCGCTCGGCCACCAAAATCGCCGCTAAACCATAACCAATGACTCCGATTTATCTTTCGTGGAACAAAAGTGCCAATGACGCAAGTTTTCTGATTTCTGCTTTCTCAGCTAGGCCCAAGCCTGTAGTCCGTCGCCATTAGTGCGCTGCGAGTTGCACTAGCGCCGGCACAGGTTCGGTAACCATGTAACCCGTGGGGTTTGTGTTTTTGATGTAATTTTCAAACTCTTCGCGGAATTTGCGGATGGCATTCTTGATCGGCCACGCTGCGCCGTCGGCCAGACCGCAAATCGTCGTACCAGGAATGATGCCGATGGTGTCGCCGATTTCGAGTAAAAGATCAAGGTCTCGTAGTCGGCCATTGCCGTGCCGGATGCGCTCGAGCATCCGCAGCGACCAGGCCGTTCCTTCGCGACAAGGAGTACATTGGCCGCAGCTTTCGTGCTGGAAGAAGCGACAACTGTTGTAAAGGAAATCAACCATCGAGGTGGATTCGTCCATCACCACGACCGCCGCCGTTCCCAAACCCATACAGCCGACTTTGCCCAGCGCATTGAAATCTAGAGGCGTGTCAAATTCCTGTTCGGCCAGCAGTCCCATACTGATGCCACCTGGAATGGCGGCCTTGCCTTTGCGCCCTTTCCAGACGCCGCCGCCGAATTCGTCGATCAGTTCGCGGCAGGTGATTCCCAGCGGTGCTTCGTAGCAACCGGGCCGATTGACGTGGCCGCTGAGGCAATACAGCTTTGGCCCGTAGCTGCCGGCATCGCGCGGATTGGTCGGATCCGGCGGCACGCCCATCGACTTGAACCAATCGGCTCCGCGGCCCACGATGTGCTTTACGCAGGCAACCGTTTCGATGTTGTTCACCACCGTCGGCTTGCGGAATGCTCCTTCGACGGCCGGAAACGGCGGCTTGATTCGCGGCCAAGCGCGTTTGCCTTCGAGGCTTTCGATTAGCCCGGTCTCTTCGCCGCAGATGTAAGCCGCTGCGCCCCGATGCAGGAAAATATCGAGCGAAAAATCACTACCGAGAATGTTCTTGCCAAGGTAATTCTTCGCGTAACACTCGTCGATCGCCGCTTGCAGACGGTCCCAACAGAGCGGGTATTCGTAGCGGAGATACAAATAGGCTGTCGTCGCGCGGGTGGCGTAGCACGAAAGAATGATCCCTTCGATGACCTGGTGTGGGTCATCTTCCATCAGAATGCGGTTATTGAATGTGCCCGGCTCGCTCTCGTCGGCGTTGATGCACATGTAGATCGGGCCGGGGTGATCCTTCGGCAGAAATGTCCACTTCAGCCCAGTCGGAAAGCCCGCGCCTCCGCGGCCGCGCAGCCCGCTGGCTTTGACCACGTCGATGACTTGCACCGGCGTCATTTCTTTGACCGCCTTGCGTAACGCTTGATAGCCACCGGTTTGTTCGTAGACGCGCAGCGTCCAGGAGTCGGGTTTGCCGACGTTGGCGAGGAGCACGGGTTCAGGACGTTGAGGCATCGGGGCTAGCTATGAGTTATGAGCAGTGAGCGATGAGTATAGGAATGCTGCTTGTTTGTGTTCATTGCTCAATGCTCTTAGCTCATAGTTTCTTTTACAAAATTCTCGGCTGTTTCTTTGGTTAAGTTCCTGTGCAAATTCTTGCCTTCCAACATGCAGGGCGCGTATTCGCAGGCGCCGAGGCATTCGGCAAATTCAATCGTGAGATTTCCGTCGTTTGTCGTCTCACCTGGCCGCACGCCGGCTTGGTGGCACATGTGCTCGAGTACTTCTTCGCCACCGCGGAGCATACAGCTAATCGAGCGGCAAACCCAGGCCCGCACTTTGCCGTGCGGACGGTCTTGTTTGAACATGCCGTAAAACGACAGCGTGTCTTGAACCTGCGATGGTGCAAGATCGAGCAACTGCGCGATTTCGACAATTGCCTCTAGCGGCACGTGCCGCAATTGATCGTTGACGACATGCAGCGCCGGCAGCACGACGGCTTGCTTCGTGGGATAGCGAGGAAACAGCGCCGTAATTTCGGCAACCATTTCCTCCGTCAAGATTTTTTCGACTGTCGCAGACATGCTTGGTTAATTTTGAACCGCAGAGACGCGGAGAGGAAGTCATCCTCTTGCCTACTCTGTGCCTCTGCGGTTCAGGCTAATTATCGATCTAGTTCGGCGGCAATGATGTTCAAACTTCCCAGCACCGCCACCACGTCACTCAACGTATGACCGCGGATCAAGTGCGGAAACACTGCAAAGTGGATATAAGACGGCGGCCGGCAGCGCGCGCGGTAGGCGGTTTCCGTGCCGTCACCCACGACGTAAAAGCCCAGTTCGCCATTGGGGGCTTCCATCGCTACATAGCGTTCTTCGCTGGGCACTTCGAAGCCGCGGTTGCTCATCTGTAGTTCGAAATGTGAGATCGTTCCTTCAATCGTCGAATACACCCAGCGCTTTTCCGGCAGCGCCGTGCGCTGGCCGATGTCGACATTGACGGGGCCTGCCGGCAAATTCTCAATCGCTTGCTGCACGATCTTCAAACTCTCCCACATTTCAGCCATGCGAACCAGGTAACGGGCATAGCAGTCGCCGGTCCTCATGCAGCAGACCTGGAAATCGAAATCCGGGTACGCCAAATAGGGATCGTCTTTGCGAAGATCTCGCGTTACGCCGCTGGCGCGTGCAACAGGGCCGCTGCAACTGCGGTTGATCGCCTCGTCTTTCGTCAGTACGCCGACATTTCTCGTACGATCGACGAAGATCTTGTTGCGGTCGAGCAGCCGCTCCATGTCGTGCAGCGTCTTGGGAAAATTTTGGCAAAATGTGCGTATTTTCTCGACGACCAGCGGCGTCATGTCGTGCATCAAGCCGCCCACCCGAGTGTAGCTGTTGGTGAACCGCGCGCCGCACAACGTCTCGAAAATGTCGTACAGCACTTCGCGCTGATAAAACGCGTACAAGAAGTACGTAAAAGCCCCGGTATCGAGCCCTGCCGCGCCATTGCACAGCAAATGGTCACTGATTCGCGACAATTCGGCGATGATCACGCGGATGTACTGGCAGCGCTTTGGCAGTTCCAGCCCCAGCAACTTTTCGACAGCGCCGTGCCAGGCCACATTATTGGACATCGGCGAGATATAGTTCATCCGGTCAGTGACGGTGACGTACTGATTGTAATTCAAGTGCTCACCGAGCTTTTCGAAGCCAGAGTGCAAATAGCCGATGTCGGGCATTGCGTCGATCACCCGCTCGCCGTCAAGCTTCAACACAATCCGCAGCGTCGTATGAGTGGCCGGATGCTGCGGACCGAAGTTGAGCGTCCACAGGTAATCCTGCGGCTCGTCGTGGGCGATATCGCGTGTTTCAACCGGAGCTAACGGCATATCGGAAAGAGCTATGAGTTATGAGCGGTGAGCATTGAGCAGGGTGGAATTGTTTTGTTTGCGTTCATTGTTCAATGCTCTTTGCTCAGAGATAATTCCCAGTTATTTCTTTCGGCGGGCGGTTCTTACAGAGGCGGCAAGCATTTTCATTAGCTGTTCCCCTTCGTCACGAAGTTGCGAGAGGCGAGTTGCGGGCAACAATTCTGTTTCCACAATCAATTCCAGTTAGTAGCAAGTTTCTTCTAACTCTTGCATAGCTCTCTTCAATTTGCTGATGAACTCGGCGTCTGATCTGGCACGTCTTGCTTCTCAGTATTGGGATCCAACGGAGGTGCCACTTCGCAGAACTTGCATCCCGAGCGTTTTCGCCGGCATGGTCTTCGGAAGACTTGAGCACATCTTAAAGATTTTTACAGCAAATGATTTTGTTCGTTCCAAAACTCCGATCGTTGTTGCTCTTCCGATGCTCATTGCTCAATGCTCATAACTCATAGCTACGCCGACTCCCTCGTGAGCACTGGAAAGTTATGCCGTTCGCCGCGGCCTTGCAGCGGATAGTCTTTTCGCAATGGAAACGCCGTGAATTCGTCGGGCAATAAAATGCGGCGATGGTCGGGATGGCCAGCAAAGGTGATGCCGAACATGTCCCAAACTTCACGCTCCATCCAATTGGCCCCTTTCCACAGCCCCGTGGCCGTCGGAACTACTAAGTCGGGCTCGTTCAAGAACGTGCGGACGACCCATTGCTCGTTCGTCGTCGTGTTCGAAACGATATAAACCAGGCCAAACCGGTCCGTTGAATCGCGATAGTTCAAATAGTCGACGCATGTAATGTCATTGAGCAGATCAAAGCCAAGCTCATCCTTGAGAAATCTCAATACTTCAATCACTTCGCTCGACGACACGACCGCACGAGCCGCTCCGCGATATTCACTCGTCGTTGCCGTTGGAAAGCGGGTGAGCACAGCGTCCATGGTGGCGGCTTTGGGCATCATTGGTTTATTACACCTCGGCGACACAGGTTCGCCGAGAAAAAAGCAAAAACGACTTAGTCTCCCTCCGTGCCAAGGTGGTTCAATTTGTTGAACGGTGAAGTCAAATCACGGGATTTCTGGCACTGTCGATTTCCGGCAATCCGGGCAATTCGACGAGTGCTCGTTTCGGCCGTTGACGGGCTTCAACCTCAAATTCATGCCCGCGAACAGTTCCTTCGCGCTGGATTTTATCTTGCAGGTCAATGATCCCTTGAATCAACTGTTCTGGCCGCGGCGGACAACCGGGGAGGTACATATCGACGGGGATGAAGCGGTCGATCCCTTGAACGACACTGTAGGTGTCGAACACGCCGCCCGTGCTGGCGCAAGCGCCCATCGAGATGCACCACTTCGGCTCGTTCATTTGCTGCCAGATGCGCTGCAGCACGGGGAGCATCTTCATCACCACTCGGCCAGCCACGATCATCAGGTCGCATTGGCGCGGGCTGAAACGAAATACTTCCGCGCCAAAGCGGGCGATATCGTACTTGCTGGCACCGGTTGCCATCAACTCGATGCCGCAGCACGCCGTGGCGAACGGCATTGGCCAGAGACTGTTCTTGCGGCACCAACTTGCCAGCTCGTCGAGCTTGCTAACGACGACGTTTTCGGGGATCTCTACCGCCACTTGAACACCCCTTTTCGCCAGTCGTAAGCGAATCCGACGACCACTAGCAAAATGAACACCATCGCGCCGCCGAAAATTAGACCACGACTGGAGACAACGCTGCCGACGGCAGAGCTAAACCCAGCTTGATTTCGCATCGCGACAGCCCAGGGATAGAGGAACAATAGTTCGACGTCGAACACTAAAAACGCGAGGGCGACAAGGTGAAAACGTACCGCAAACCGCCGACGGGTGTCGTGAATAGGGTCCATGCCACTCTCATAGGGCATTTCTTTGACCCGCGTACATTTTCGCGGAGCAAGCACTCGCGGGGCCAAAACCATGGCGCACGATGCTGCCGCGGCAATCAAGACGAACAACAGAATTGGCAGTAACGCATCCATAAGGTGTTTATTACCAATAACTTACGATCAGCCGAAAGCTAAATAGCACCAGTCGCCCAGAAGCCGCAATTCGATATGCTCGGAAGCTCAACCTGCCGACTTTGTGAATCTTGTCACAAACTCTGCCAAATAAAAATGGCGTTTCCGCCAAGAGTAACCCGCCCAAATGGTAATGGGCACAAATTTGAGCGTCAAGCAGGCGCGCGAATTGGCAATTGGGGTGCAGGATGCAAAATGGCCAGGGGCGGTTCCAGCGGCACAATTTATTGATTTTGGCCAGAAGTTACTTGCCGGCAGGTTTTGATTCGGCCGGCTTGGCGGCGGATTTCGCTTCAGAGGGGGGGTGGGCTTCCGTTTCGCCAACCGTGGGTACGACCCAAACTTTAAGCTGTGCTTCAATATCTTGACCGAGGTGGACGTCGACGGTGTACAGGCCCAGTTCCTTGAGCGGCCCTTTCAGCCGAACTTGATCGGGAGTAACCGTGACGTCGTTCTGCTTGAGCGCTTTGGAAATCTCCGGAGCGCCGACAGAGCCGTAAAGATGCCCTTCGTCATTGGCGTTGGCTTCGATCGTCACACTCTGTTCACTGATACGGTTGGCCAATTGGCGCAGGCCTGCCAGGCGTTCGTTTTGAATCTGCAACAGTCGAGCTTTATGTTTCTCGACCATCCGCTTGTGATGCTCGGTTGCAACCGTGGCTAATCCTTGCGGTAGCAGATAGTTCATCGCATAGCCGCGCTTCACTTCGACGACTTCTCCCTGCTTTCCAAGGTGATCGACCGACTGAATCAACAGCAGTTCAATGCCGCCGTGCTCGCCGCGACGCAGCCGACGGTCACTGGACGGCATTCTGTGGGTGCTGGTTTTGGTCATGTTTTCAGCTCCGTGGCTCAGTATTTTAGATTGCTAATGGTTTTGCGTTAGAACGGTAAATCCTGCCCTGAAGGCCCACCTGAATAATCGGGTTCGCCTTGGCCGAAGTCGCCTTGCGATGCTTGTTGCGATGGCGGCTGGCTTCGCGAAACAGATGCACCACCGCTTCCACCCTGGCCCTTGGCGCCCACCATTTGCATTCGTTCGCCGACGACGCGGAGCTTCGACATCTTCTTGCCTTCTTTTTCCCATGTATCTAACTTCAATCGACCTTCAATCAACACCGGCGAGCCTTTGCTCAGATATTCGCTGGCCACTTCCGCCGTACGCCCCCACAGCGTGATGTCGACGAACGTAGTTTCATCCACCCATTCACCTTGGGCATTCTTCCGGCGATCGTTGACTGCCAGACCGATTTCAGTTACCGCCATACCGCTGGGAATGTACTTCAATTCCGGATCACGCGTGAGGTTGCCGAGCAACACGACTCGATTGTAGCTGGCCATGATTTATCTCCCCGACTGATGCTCCAACGCCAACCGTACTCAAAAGAACTACCCTTCTTCGACCGCTCCTTCAGTATCCGCGGCAGTATTCTGCTCTTCCGACGAGGCTTCGCCTTCCGCTTTTTTACGCTCCACCATCGGTCCGCCGCCGGAAAGCGCATGCTGCACCATGGCATCGGCAATCCGCGGGTCGATTTTCAGCAACAAATGGCGAACGACGCCTTCGTTCAATTGAATTTGTCGCGTGAGCTTGTCCAACTGGGTCGCATCCAATCGGAAGTAGGTAAGCCAATAGGTTCCTTTGCGATGACCGTTGACGGGATAGGCCAATCGCCGCTCTTCCCACAACCGGCTGGCCAGCATTTCGCCGCCGAATTGTTCGACAGTCGATGGAATTGTACCGACCGTGCCCGCCGCATCCTTGGCGTATTTATTCGAATCCAAAATGAACATGCCTTCGTAAACGTGCGTTGCCAAGGGATGGCTCCTAGTCGTAAGCAGTTGTCACTTGCCAGCTGTGCCAGGCCAGCAAAAACGGGCGAATGACCAATGACAATTCTTCAGTTATACCGATTCATGCACTCATGCATTCCCCGCGAAACCCAATCTTCCACGGCATCCGCAGCCGTCTTGATTGCGATTTCGATTTCCGTCGTTTCTTCCTTTGTGAATTTTCCCAAAACGAATGCTGCCCCATCCCAACCAGCCGGCACAGGGCCGACGCCGATTCGCAATCGCGGCAAAGCTTCACTTCCCAGCCGCCGAATGATGTCGTCCAATCCTTTTTGCCCGCCTGCCGAGCCTTGTGGTCGCAGCCGCAACTTGGCCAGCGGCAGGTTAAAGTCATCGCATATTATCAGTAATTCTGTATTGGCCAGCTTGTAAAACTCGCGGGCCGCCAACACGCTACCACCGCTGAGGTTCATAAACGTCTGGGGCCACAGCAGTAAGGTTTTTTCGCCGCGGATCTCGGCCTCGCACAGTTCTCCTTGAAAATTCGATTTCGACTTACTTGCTTGGTTTCGCCGAGCGACCTCGTCGAGGGCGGCAAAGCCAACGTTGTGCCGAGTTCCTACGTATTTGCGGCCAGGATTGCCCAGTCCGACGACAAGTTTCACGGTTTGTTTCGCTTGCAGGGCGCCGGGTAGCATCCCGTCTTGCCGTCGGGCTGATTGGAAAGCATCCAACCGGCCGGACACCAATCCACATGCCACTCTTGATTAACTCTCCTCTTCTTCCTCTGCCGGTTTCTCCTTGCGGATCAACTCTGGCTCGGCTCCTTCTCCGGTCACTGCCGCTGCGGCACCTTCTTCACCGTCTTCCTTCGGCTTGACGCAGTGGACCGCCACCTGATCGCCATCGCTGAGTAGCTTCACGCCCTCGGGCAGCGGAATCTGTTCGACCATGATCTCCCCATCGAGCTTTAGCGCGCCGACATTTACGATCAATTTGTCGGGAATCGCGCTGACGGGGCATTCGATTTCGACTTCGTGAATCAAATGCTCGACGACGCCTCCTTCCTTAGCGCCTTGAGCCTGCCCCTTAATCTCCACGGCCACTTTGACGTGAACCCGCTCGTCTGCCGAGACGCGCGCAAAATCCACGTGCAGAATCTCCAGCCCGAACGGATCGAACTGCAACTCGCGAATCAATGCACTATCGCTGACCGCGCCTTGCAGTTGCACGACACGCGCTCCGTGCCGCACCGTGGCGACGATCGCCTCGGACGCCACCGCAATACTGACGGCCTCTTGGCCGTGACCATAAACGACGGCAGGAATCTTGCCCGATCGGCGTAGCCGCTTCGAATTGCGCTTGCCTTGCAGTTTTCGCGGCTCAACTTTCAGCGTTTCGGCCATAACATCTACCTAAGATTGTGCAGATCGCAGCCGTTTAGGCAGCGGTCTCTCAGCGGGCAAAATTACCAAATTTAGCGAATCCAGTATTTTGCCCAAAGTGTCGCAAAATGCAACCCCTTTAGTTCAACTCTCAGAGTTTTCGAGTTTTAGGAGTTTTCACATTTCGCGGCGACAAGCGTAATTGTCCAACGCGCGTGAAAGAAACGCGAGAATCGGCCGAAAAATCAAAGTTGAGTACTTGCAGCAGGAGGCAGCAGAGTTGGCAGGTGGGCGGGCGGCGATCGTTTTTTTGCGGCAACCGAGCCCTCCTGTTGAGGAATGTAGCCAGAAAATCAAGGATTTACAGATTTGTCATATGGGCGAAGGCAAAGCGGATCGGGTAAACGATCACCAGACAGAAAAAACTCTCCTACGAGATAGTTGGCGATTGCAGCTCTCTTGCTTGCGTTCGTGACGGGAAATGCTGGCAGGCGCTTCGGAATGGATTTTCAGCTACCCTATTGTCGCCTTGCCCAAATTAACAAGGCCGACGGCGAAATCGGCTCAATCGAAATCCCTTTCTTGGCCGATACAAGTTAACAACGCGCTAATCGGTTTGACACTCCCATTTCTGGGGCCATTGATGATGAAGCAACCTCGTCTGTCGCTGCTGCCTTGCCTTATTGGACTTCTCCAGATCCTAACGTACACCGGTTGTGCCAGCATTCGGCATTCGGATACGGCCCGCACGGGGATCGAGCAACTGCTGCTATCCAGCGCCGTCGATGGCGCGCTCAACAAAGTCGACTTGCGTCCCATCTCTGGAGCCAAAGTTTTTCTCGACACCCAATACCTCGAAGCCATCGACAAAAACTATATCTTGATCTCACTGCACCAGCGGCTGTTGGCCAATCAATGCACGTTGGTCGCCAAAGCAGAAGATTCGGACGTGGTACTCGAAGTTGGCAGCGGCGGCGTCGGCACCGACGGCACCGACTATTACCTTGGCTTTCCCGGTCTGTCGCTGCCGCCTCCGGCAACGGTAATGATTCCCAAAATCGCCATCTTTCAACGCAACCGCTCGATCGGAACAGCTAAGCTCACGCTGGTGGCTTATGACACTCGCTCGAAGCGCCCCGTAATCAACAATGGTTACGCGATGGCCCGTGCCGACCACCGCGATTGGCATGTGCTGGGCCTTGGTGGGCAGCAATCGGGAAGCGTCCACCGAGAGCTAGTCGCACAGACCGATGAGCCAAGTTCACTCCTCGAATCGCCCAAGGTCGCCAGCGAAAAAAGCTGGTTTCGACGCTAATAGGACTGGTCATTGACAGCCGCCGAGGGACAACTGGCGAAATTCAGTGGGCTGCAAACGCTCGCCGGGCTTGCTACAATGTAGGTAATCGATCGATCGACCAACATAATGTTGGTCGCAGTCACGAAGCTTCCTGCCCGCTTGCCGATCTAGCATTATGTATCTGCATCGAATCGTTGCCCACTGGCGAATTGTGCGATCGTTCATCGTACTGTTGGTCTGCCGGCTTGTGCTTCCTTCGACGGCGCAGGCAGCATACCAGACGCAAGGCCCCGCGGTGCATGGCGATACGATTCCCTATCTGTTGGTCATCCTCTGCTTGGCGCTGGCTTTCATCTTGCTGTGCCGCTCGTCATCGCGCAGCAAAGAGGTACGGCTCGACGACTACGATGAAGATTGATCGCTGTGGCTTCCACGTCGTCGGTATCGCAGGTCGCGCATTACCTGGCATAAACATCGCTGCCAAGTAGCGTCTGTGGTTCTTCACGGTGGCGCTGGCAGATAGACTCTCATAACGCCTGGACTATTGTTTGGATGCAGGCTGCCAGTTTTCCATCGATTCCGTAAGGCTTCTCCGCGCTTAAGTCGGCGGCACGGCAGTTGCTACGATTGGTAAACATACGGCTCCCGGTGGATGAATCGAAGGAGTCGGCCAGTCGACAAGACAAGAACGAACTTCGTTGGTTGGCGCACTTCGTTCCATCCCGCATCGGCCAAGGGCGTGCTTCTTGAAATGTAGGAGGACAACCATGTTGAGAATGTCGATTTTCGCCAGCGCGGTTGATTTGGCGATCAGCAGCGTGCCGATCTGGCTGGATCTTTCGCATATCGATTCGTCACAAGCGACCCAGTGCTTGTTAGGCCTACTTCCCGGCGCTGCGGCGCTCGCAACTCACATCGCTCATCGGCTAACCGAATTTCCAGAAGATACAACCGTCGAATTATTCGAAACCACCACGAATGAGATATTTGCAACCAGGTTGGCGGACGGTTGAATTCATGTCGTCACTGGCGACGAGCAACCGGTGCGCGGACACATTGCAGGATTGTTTTTAAGATGGACGATTACCGGAAACTTCAGATCCTTACAGCAGCTCTGACGGCTGCACGCGATCAACTTCGTGCTGCTGTGGTAGACCGCAACGCAGCTTGGCTGCAATTAGCGCGAATTGCAACGGAGAAGCAGTCTGATTCGATCGATCTGCGACGAATGGCGCGCCGCGCCTGTCCAGGCGATCCCTTCAGCATTCGAGCGAAACTCGAATTCCGCGATTGATGCTGTCCGCAGGCTGAAAATGCGCCCAACCCTTGCAGAGGATTCGCTGCAGACCTCCGGATGATAAGGATCATGAAGACACTTTCAGCGATTCTCCACATGTGTATGGTCCAAGAATTGCGAGTTTTTATGGTAAGTCGAAAACCGTAAGTTCGCGGTTTGGATGAGTCGATCGCTTTCAACGTATTTCTTTTTTTTGAGGAGGTGGATCATGCCTGTCATTCAACATGCAGAAACGACCGTTCCGGGCGCCGTCACTCGGAACCAATCAACCGAGACCACGGCAAGAATCACCGTTGGGGGGTTTTCGGCGGAAGCCTTGGCTGGCGCAGCCACTTTAGTGCTGGCGATTCTGGCTCTGGTCATGAGTTCATCGGCTCTGTACTTGGCCTCGGTGGCAACCATTGCACTGGGAGCAGCCTTCTTGCTGGCGGGAATCGCGGTGGCATCGCGATTCAATCAGTTGGCCGCGTACCCTGCCGACACCGAAACGGTCGAACTGGGGACGGGGGTATCGGCCGAGTTGGTTGGAGGCGCCGCGGGGATTGCACTCGGAATTCTGGCCTTGCTGCAAATTGCGCCGGTGACGTTGCTATCCGTGGCCATCATCGTGCTCGGCGGCACGTTATTGTTGGGAAGCGCCACGACCTTTCGGCTCGGGCAGCTTCGCGGCGGAGTAGGCTCGGCACATCCGTCGACGGTCCACAATGCGGTCTATACCGAGGCGGGAGCGGAAACGCTCGTAGGCATTGGCGCCATTGTGCTTGGAATATTGGCGATTACGGAAGTCGGCGCGGTGGTGACATTGATTTCGGTTGCCCTGTTGGCTCTTGGTGCGCAAACGCTCCTGAGTGGAATCATTGTCAGCGGACGGATGGCGATGTTCATTCACCATTAAATCGCAATCGCCAATCCACAATGCAACGGACTGCGAGATGGCGCGGAGAATCTTGGGCGATGTCGCCGGGAAACTTCGCGCCTGCGATGGGTGATGGCCGAGGTTCATCGGCCGCCGGTTCTTGTTATTCGGCGGTGACCATGATGAACCTCGAGAGGAACCGTAGCACCGCCCTCAGCGCAAGAAGGTAATGTTGGGCCTGAGATTTGCACAATCGACGATAATGTAGTGAGGCGGCTTGATGATCGATGAAATAGCAGCGAACGCAACTTTGGCGGCGCAGCCAAGATTTGGGTTCGCCCTTACCAGCGTGGTTCATGTCGAACCAATTCATTTCACAACGACACTTACAAAAAGGAGAGGCATCATGGCACAGGAAACCACTCCCAAGAAACAGCCACCACACGAAAAGCCCATTCACGGAACAATTGCGACAACGCAGCCCCGGCTTCCAATGTCGAGTTTCGGTCCGTTTGGCCGATTTCGAACCGATTTCGATCGGCTGTTCGAAGACTTTTTCTCGATGGCGCCGATGTGGCCGACCGTGAATCGCCTGGGACGCGAAAGTAACTGGGGACTCCACGTGGAGGAGAACGACGACTCGATTGTCGTGCATGCCGAAGCGCCTGGCTTCGAGTCGGGAGACTTCGACGTTCAGGTGCGAGACAACGAACTGCGCTTGTGCGGTTCGCACCATGCGGAATCCAAGGAAGAAAAGGGAAATGGCTATCACTGGGAAGAACGCGAGTTGTGTCGCACGGTGACGCTTCCCGGCGGCATTGATGCCGAGAAAGTCAATGCCCAATATCGCAACGGAATGCTCACGGTAACGCTCCCCAAGTCGGAGCAAGCGCGCGGAAAAAAGATTCAAGTGAAAGGATGAACTGAGGGTAGCTCTCGTGATCGGTTGATCTGGCGCGCGACCAGGCGAAAAGAAGCGAGTGCGTGCTGAAACATCAGATCGCGAAGCGAACGATAACCAGACATACTGAAAATTGGAGACCAAACAATGTTAGCCGCGCAAAAGGAACTGGAACACGTCGGTGAAACCAGAGGCTGCGCCGATCACGATCACGATTTGGTGCATGAGCTTAGCAAGCGGCTCGACGGCGTATGGCGGTACGACCAATATATCGCCAATGCCGAAGATAAGCCCGAGTTGCAAAACCTGTGGCGAGATTTGAAGCGTCAGGACGAGCAAAATATCCAACTGCTCAAAGATGCGATTGCGGAAGAGATTCGCATGAAATGCTTTTGAGTTGGATACCGGCGACGCTAATGATCGGGAGAATGGAGATCGCCTTCAACCTGCGGATCGATCGTGTGCTACGATCCAAGGCAGCGATTTATGTGCTGCGGTTCGCGAGACGACTCGCTGGGTCTCGCGTGGCCGCGGCGGCGGCAGGCGTATGGCGATACCAGTTCGCGATCCCATTTCGCCGTGAATGCGGCTCATTGCCGGCAGTTTAGTGTCGCTTGCTCTTCGAACTTGCCAGAAGCCATAATCTTCTCCCATCTTCTCCCAGTGGCTGTCCGTGCCAGAGTCTGAAGTTAGTAATAGAAAAGGATCTAATGTACATAATTGTGTCGAGTGGCGAATGAGAAAACGGTGCCGTGAACCGACCGCTCGATGTCAAGAGGTCTTGTAATTTCGCGCCACAACGCCGGGAACCGCTGGATTGTCTTTATCTCATAGCGGCTTACAATCAGCGGCTCGATGCGCATCCCAGCACTATTCGCCGCGGCCTGTTACCTCCTTTTTTCATTCGCCGTTGCTTGGAAGCCGCTGGCAGCGGCCGATGCGCTCGACAAGGTTCGCCAGCGGGGCATGTTGATTTGGGGAGGCGATCAGGAAGGGGGCGGACCGTATGTATTTCCCGATCCGCACGAACCAGAGAAACTCGTCGGCTTTGAGGTGGACCTAGCCGACATGCTCGCCGGCGAGTTGGGAGTGAAAGCGAAGTTTCAGCAAGGTCAGTGGGAGACGGTGCCGCAACTGCTCGGCAGCCAGATCGACATTGCTCTGAATGGTTTTGAACGCACGCCCGAGCGATTGCGAGACTATCTTTGCACGCGGCCGTATTACGCTTTCGGCCTGCAACTGCTTGCGCTGCGCGACAGTCCGCTGGAATCGTGGGAGCAGATTCGTGCAAAGAATGACGCGAAGCGCCGCTGGCGAATCGGCGTCCTCGTCAACTCGCTCGCGGATCATTACCTGACCAATTTGGTTGAAGACAACGACGATCCTATCGATATCGAGCGGTATTCAGGCAACGTCGATGCGATGGAGCGCGTACAAGATGGTCTGCTCGATGCCACGGTGGCCGACGACTGCGTCGCCGATTTCTACATCGATCGCTTTCCCAAGTTAAAGCTCGTAGGCTGGCCCATCGCCGGTGGCTATTACGTAGTCCTGGTCGCGCAAGGCCAAGAGCGACTGCGAGACGAGCTGAACCGGGCGCTGACAAAGTTCATCGCCGATGGCCAATTGAAAAAGCTCTACGACCGCTGGGATCTCGATGGTCGCTCGCAAATGTTGATGTTGCGCGATGCGACCGAGCAGGTGGCGGCCGAGACGACATCGATTCTGGAGACTCTCCGTCGCAATTTGCCGACGCTGCTGAAAGCGGCCGGCATGACCGTGATGCTGTCGGCGGCGTCGTTTCCGCTGGCGATCGGCATCGGCATGCTAGTGGCGATCGGCCGCCTATATGGCCCGTGGTTCGTTGCCAAGCCGCTTGGTGTATACGTGGAAGTGATCCGCGGAACTCCGCTGATGTTGCAGCTTTATGCGATTTTCTTTTTGTTGCCAAAAATTGGTCTACCACTGCCGGCACTGGCCGCTGCGATTGCGGGCCTGGCGATCAACTATTCAGCCTATGAAGCGGAGATTTACCGGGCCGGTTTGCAAGCCGTTCCGCGCGGACAAATGGAGGCAGCCTTGGCGCTGGGGATGACGCCTGCCTTGGCGATTCGACGGATTCTTTTGCCGCAGGCATTTCGAATCGTGATTCCGCCAGTGACGAACGACTTTATCGCGCTGTTCAAAGACACATCGGTTTGCTCGGTGATTACGATCGTCGAGTTGACGAAACGATATTCGGTGCTTGCCCTCAGTACCGGCGCGATTGTGGAACTCGCCGCGATGACGGCACTCCTTTACCTTTTAATGAGCTTCCCGCTGTCGCTGTTGGCGCGGTGGAGCGAGCGGAGGTTGGCGGGCGGGAAAGGTTAGTCGGCTGCGTGTTTAAATTCGGTGTGATTTTTTGTAACCGTTCAAGGTATAAAGAAATTGAGAGGGTGCGTTTTTAACATATTTGCTACTGTCCGAACATGGACAGGCTGGATTAGCAGATCGAAGAATTGAATGCCTGGGTGGCGAAGCGGACCCAGCGTGTGGTGGAGTTGGCCAAGGTGATGCTGGATTTGTTGACTTCGGCGAAGCCGCCGTCGAGTGATCTCATCCGACCGAAAGCAAACCGAAAAAGCCAGGACAACCCAAGAATCCGCGAACAGGT
>JADZDJ010000241.1 GCA_020851115.1 Pirellulales bacterium | reverse complement strand
AGCAACTTCAACTCCAAGATCTCGCGATCTTTCTCTCGAATGCGTCGATCCTTCCCGTCCATGGCCCGACAGTACCAAATCCACGAAAATGACGCATCGGCAATTTGAGACCGTGAACGGTTACAAAATCGCTTTGGTCGCCTTGTACGGTCTTTTCCGAATGCCCAATGCGACGGTTGCCCTTGCGCAGGCGGGAGCGAGCTGTCGAGGCGTCGGTGCCTGCCGGCTCGTCCGCCGCGTCCGTTTCCGCCAGCGGCGCAAGCGCGGTCAAAGTGCGGCAGCCCAGATGCACGTCCATCTCGGTGTTGAGCATCCACTCCAACGCCGACTTCATCATCGACCGCATCATCCAAACGAGATCCTCGGCGGTCCAAGCCTGCCGGCGAACTCGGTGGCAAGCTGTTCGGCACGCGAACGAATCGAAGCATCCAAGCGTCTGTCTCCAGATCAGAAAAATGGCTGTCAAAGCTACCACTTGTCTGCTGGATGACACAAGAGTATTTACAGGCTCCGATATCAACGCTATGCGATGTGCGATTTGCGCCGCGTCGGAATCGGTTCGGGCACATTCAGCGACAGGTCGTAACCTTGCCGCGTGAGAGAATAGGCTTCTTTCGGCCTCTCTTTGATCACCATGCCGCGGTTCATCAGCGATTGCATTGCATTGCGAAACGGCGCTGCTGCGAGCTTGCAAGTGCCAGTGTTGAAGAAGAGCATTTCGTCGGGGCCAATCTTATATTGGCGAAACAGCGCCAAAATGATGCATTCGTCCGCATTCATGGTTTCTTCTCGTAGGAATTATTTCTCGTCAGCGATTACTGACCTGCGGGTATTACGCTCAAGCAAGCCCCGAGGTTCGGAACCTCAGGGCTTGATGAGCAAATAATTAGAACGGGGCCGCCCAGCGACTAGCGCCGACCGTAACCGCCGCCGCCACCGCCCCGGTATCCGCCGCGACCGCCGCCGCCGCCGCCGCCACCGCCTCGAGGCTCGCGCGGGCGGGCTTCGTTCACGGTCAAAGGACGGCCGTCGATATCCTTTTCGTTCAATCCACGAATTGCCTCTTGAGCGCCGTTGTCGTCGGCCATCTCGACGAAGCCGAATCCCTTGCTTCGCCCCGTATCCCGATCTTGAACTACTTCGGCGCTTTGCACTGCGCCAAATTGCGAGAACAGCTCTTCCAAACTGGCATTGGTGATGCTGTAGCTCAAATTCCCCACGTACAATCTCTTACCCACCTTGCAACTCCTTAAACTAATCGCGCCGACCCAATCGAACTTTCAGGGTCGAATGAAAGAGGCCAGAGTGGTGGCCAGCCAGGTGGAAAAAGCCGCGAGCGGCGCAGCGACACGGTTTCGAGAACCACGTGCCGCACAGATCAGATCGTCATATCCCGACCGCTCGAAAGTATACCAAAATACTGCTGCCAAACCAGAGGGCCGAATATACAATTCGGTATCATTTTACGCAATCTGGGCAAATTGGACATTGCGGCATGAACAGGCGAACGGGCGAGAATCGCCTCCATTCCACGCACTGCAAGTCGTTCGTATAGCTGGTTTTGGAACCGACGGACGACGATCGCTGGAATCCTCGGATGTTACATGTTGGCGAGCGGAGACGGTCCATGGAACTCATCGCCGGCGCTGCTGTTGATACCGTCGGCTGGCGTTGGCCAGAAATTGTCGCTCTTCCTCCGTCAGGCTACTTTCGCCCGAACTGCTAATTTTTTCCAGCAGTTGATCGACTTGCTGCTGCATCCGCCGCGTAGTTAAGTAGTCGTCCTGCGAACTATCGGTTTCTCCGCGCTCTTCATGATGCAAACGCAGTTTCGGTCGGCGGAATAATTTCGAATTGGAAATTGGAAGTCTGAATTTCAGCTTCCTTGGCCAGAGTCGGAACAGGCTCCAGCCAGTTCGGAAGTACAAAAATCCAAATGCCGCGCCGCCGAGATGCGCCCAATGCGCAACCGGACTTTGCAGACTCTGGACACCCAGCAGATCCATCAGGATGTAAAATGCAACGAGCACTGCCGCAGGAATGGCCACCGGGATCGGAAAGACGAGCATCGACCGACGTGGAAAATGGCAAGCAAAAATAACCGCGACTCCCATGACGCCCCCCGAAGCGCCAATAGTGCGACTAATTTGCTCCGTTCCCGTTTGAACCGCTGCAAACACCAATCCGGCGCAAACAATCAAACTAAGGTACAATCGATAAAACTCGCGCTTCCCATACACCGATTCGACTTCCGCTCCAAACACCCACAGCCCAAGCATGTTGAAGGCAATGTGCCAAATATCGGCATGGACAAAACCATAAGTCAGCAGTTGCCACGCATTCCACGGTTGCTGGAATAAATCACCGCCAAGGGCAAGATGCAACTGGACCCAGTTTTCGCCACCGGGGCCGACAATCGGCGAAAACATGCCGATCAAAAACACCGCGGCATTGATCGCCATCAGTGCGCCAACGGCCGACCACTGGCCGCCAAGATGGATGCCCTGGCGTTCATCTCGGTAATAATCGCGGTCAGCAAAACCCATGGGCAGGCATCAGGGAGAGAGGATCAAGGGGCGTGAAATAAGGAACAAGTGCAGCGATGTCATCCATCTATAGTATCGCTCTTTTTCCGCTGCGGGCAATGCGCCGCGAAAGCTGGCAGTGACGACGCTTGCAACGAACGATGTTGACGGTATCGCTGCTCAGTCGGCGAATTTCGGCAAGATTCACCTACATCGGCGGCGGCAATTCTTGCGGCGCCAGTGGCCCCGGCGGAATCATCTGTGGCAAAATCAAGTTCGGCATCTCGACCTGCGGTTGCGAAATCGTTGCCGTGCCAGCAGTCATCGAGCCGCCAAGTCGAGCGCGTATTTCCGCTAGCAGTGCCTGTTCGAGCATCGTGTCTCGCCCCAAAGGAATCCAGCCGACTGTCGGGGTGCGCGGCCCCACCGGACGCGCAGGGTCGCCAGGAATGCGATAGGGATCGGTCGCAAATTCGGTGTCACGCTGCAATGATGTGTCGTAGCGAAATGTAGCCGCGCCGGCCGAGGCTTTTTCTGGTTGCGGCAAATCTTCCAACTCTTTGATGACCGTGACATCGACGAAGTAGCCGTGCTCGTCGGGGATGACGCGGACAAACGCCCGGCGGCGGATCGATTGGAGCGTGCTTTCCAGTCGTTCGTACCATCCTACCGAGTCGTGGCGCCACGGTTCGAGCAAGGTCGCTCCGGTGAGTGGAAACGTATCGATGCTCCCTTCGGTGAGTATATCGCCAACCTGCTTCACGCGATCCTCGCGTTCGATTTCAAAATAGTCGTCCACCACGTCCACCACTTGATCCCAGGCAAAATCGCGATTCACCGCCGGCACAACGACGTTATTCTGCGGCTCGACCGACATCGGCGTTGCACCCTCGGGCAATACGATGGTTCCCGGCGACCCAGCCGGCGCGGACAAACCCACCGAATTCACTCCGCCCGGTGGACAGTAAACCGCCGGGGGCACGTTTATTTGCTGCGACGATTTCCCATAACGACTGAATCCATTGCAGCCACTTAGCGCAATGGGCAACAGCATTAGGAACGTGGTCAAGATTGGACGCATGAAAGCGATCGCGATGTCGTCTCAGCCACAAAGGCACTAGAAAGATCGATGAAAAGGAGCGGAAGTTTCTCGAAATTCTCTCGTTACTGCAAGGCAGAATGGCATTTCCTGCAATCGCCCATCTTGCCAGGTTTGCCTATTGATTGACTTTTTGAAAATTCATGGGAACTTCTTTCCCGCAAACATCGTCTCAGTACCTGACGGCCGAGGAGTTCCGGTCCCCGCACATACACAGAATGGGTCATCGATCGTCCAAATCATATAGTTGTTCAACACGGAGATGTTTCCATGATTCAATTCGTAAAACTATCGATGGTTGTTGGCATCCTTGGATTCTTGGCGGCCGTGCCATCTGTTGCATGGGGGCAGGGAGTACTGGTTAACGCCAATTCTGACGAAGCAGTGCGTTTGCCACGACCGAGGATTTGGCTCCCTTATCCCCCACACCCGCGTCCCGAGCCGCCGACGGTGACTTACAAAATCAAATCGCTCGAAATTTCGGCAAAATTGCAGCAGCAAATCGCCAAAGTTCAGGTCAGTCAATCGTTTGTGAATACTGGCAGCCGCCAGATGGAGGTCGAGTTCGTTTTCCCGCTCCCTTATGACGGAGCGATCGACCAACTGACGCTGCTGGTGGATGGCAAGGAATTTCCAGCGAGACTGTTCGACGCCAAAGCCGCACGCACCATGTACGAAGAAATCGTGCGCAGCAACAAAGACCCCGCGCTCCTCGAATGGATGGGCACAGGGCTCTTCAAGACCAGTGTGTTCCCGGTCCCACCAGGAGCCGAGCGCAAAGTGACGCTTCGCTTTTCGCAGCTTTGCCGCAATTGGGATGGACTGACCGACTTCATCTTCCCACTATCGACAGCAAAATACACATCGCATCCGATCGAGGAAGTAAAGTTTCTGCTCGCTATTGAAAGCGATACCGCGATCAAGAACATCTATAGCCCATCGCACAGCGCCGACATCAAACGTCGCGACGACAAACACGCGATCGTCAGCTACATCGCAAAGAACATCGTTCCCGCCGACGATTTCCGCCTGTTTTATGATGTTGGAAAAGATGCGGTTGGCACGAAAGTCCTCAGCTACCGCCCCGATAGCGACGAGCAAGGCTACTTCATGCTGCTCGCCAGCCCGCAGTTTAAAGCGGCCGACGACGTGCGCCCGAAAAAGACCATCGTCCTCGTCGTCGATCGCTCGGGAAGTATGAGCGGTGAAAAGATCGAACAGGCGAAGGGAGCTGCCAAGTTTGTCATTAATAGCCTCAACGATGGCGACCTTTTCAACCTCATTGCCTATGACACCGACATCGAATGCTGGCGGCCGGAACTCGAAAAGTTCAACGACGAAAATCGCAAAGCCGCCCTGGACTTCGTCGAGGGTCTTTATCCTGGCGGCGGCACGAACATTAACGGCGCACTCACAACCGCTCTCCAGCAACTCCGAGAAACTGGGCAACCCAACTTTGTGATTTTCCTCACCGACGGCCTGCCAACGATCGGCGAAACCAGCGAAGCCAAAATCGTCGCCGCTGCCCGAGAGCACAACAAAGTGCGGGCGCGAATCTTCGATTTCGGCGTCGGCTACGACGTGAATAGCCGTCTGCTCGACAAGCTGGCACGTGAGAATTTCGGATTGAGCGAATATGTCCGGCCAAACGAGGACATCGAACGCGCTGTCGCAGCACTTTATCACCGCATCGGCTCGCCTGTGATGACCGATGTGACGATTCGACTGATGCTCGAAGGCTTACAGCCAACGGAGACCATCAATCGTGTCTATCCTAGAAATGTGGTCGATCTGTTCGCTGGTGAGCAAGTCATCGTCGTCGGCCGCTACAAACGAGGCGGCAAAGGCAGCATCGTCATCGCCGGTAAGGTCGGCGAGAAAGAACAGGAATTCACGTTCCCGGCAGAACTCGTTGAGAACAGCAACGACGGCTCGAACAGCTTCATCGAAAAGCTGTGGGCGATGCGCCGCGTCGGCCAGATTCTCGACGAGATCGATTTGCGCGGCAAAAACGATGAACTCGTGAAAGAACTTGTATCGCTAACGCTGCGACACGGAATTCTCACCCCTTATACTTCGTTCATCGCCGACGAAACCGGCCGCGCTCGAGGCATGCAAGAACAAGCCGCGGCAGCAAGCTCTGGACTCGATCGGTTAAGCGTGGTTGATGGCCAGTTTGGCGTCGAACAGCGCCGATTCAAGAGCAACTTTCAATATGCCGAACGAGCACCGGCCGCAAGCCCAATACTCGCCGAGAACGGATTTGGCGGCGGAAGGAAAGCTGCGGAGGAGTCTCGCCGTAGTTTGGGCAGCTTATTCGGCAGCCTCGATGAAAGCAAGGGCGTAACCCAAAAAGCTGAAGAGAACATGCGCTACGTTGGCGGCAAAGTATTCTACCGTCGCGACAACCGCTGGGTTGACTCCAAACTACCGGCCGATGAGAAACAACTCAAAATGAAGCCGATCCAAATCAAACGGTTCAGCAAGGAATACTTCGAACTGGTCGACACGCGCGGCCGCGAAGTTGCCCGGTTCCTCGCCATGGACGAGTCGGTGACAGTCGAACTTGGCGGCAAGATCTATGAAATCGATTGAACATCTCGTTCCCACGCAGATCGCGAAAAAGAGAAAATCCTCTGCCCACCGCCTACCATCTACCGTCTACTGCCAGCCGCTTACCCTCAATCAAACATCGAATCCATTCCCAGCCGAGTTTTCAGCTCTTCAAACTGCTCGTGGAACTGGTCGCTCGATGAGTGGACGTGCTCGGCCTCAGTAATGAACTTCATCTGATCGTTGCACGGCACGCCGCGGTCGCGGAGCACTGCTTCAAAGCCACTCAGATCCTGCCCATAGGCAATGAGCAACTTGTGCTCGTCGAACTGCACTTCCAGCGGCACACCAGGATTCAACACGGCGATTCCCGTACAGCCGTCGTTCAATAGCAATTCTTCAAAATCATACAGCACGCTTTTTAGCACTGGCAGATCGATGTGCTCGCGATACAAATCAACGTGCCCCTTGGTATCGCGGTTGTGGCTCGTCTCTAGCACTACATCGACCTCGAAGCCCAGCGGATCGAGCAACTCCATGAATGTCTCGAATAGTTCTTCCTTGGTGGCGGCGGCCATCAACACCGGCACCCGCACCTTGGTTTCTTCATCGCTGAAGCAATCGTGGCGAAAGCCTTGCTGAGGCACCACTTGCAAATCGAACGACGGACGCACCGCTTCGGTCAACTCGAAGTTGCCGTAGCGGCAGACCTTCAAGTGCGCTTCGAGCTGGTCTTCCGACAGCTTTTCGAAGCTGCTGGTCGTGTGCGGCGGAGCGCCGTCCCGAAATACGTTCCGAAATATACGCTGAATGAAACCCATCGGCGATGTTTCCTCAAAGTTGTGTGTGCCCCCAACCGGAGCGGAGCGGTTCGTTAAGCTGTGGGTAGATTGCTGGCGACTCCGCAAACCGGATAAGTAACAGTAGGACACCTTCGGGGCAGTTTTTTGGTTCTGGGTTCAAAAATCGAATCGGGAATCGGGCGTCGATGAACTGGCTAGTCGCGGCCGACAATGCTCCGCGGCCGCTCGCGCCATTCGATCTTGAACCCTAACCCCTGAACCCTCTGAAAAGTCTAGCACTAGGTTTGGACTGCCCGTCCATGCGAACGGCATTCCAAATCGACCGTTTGGTCCCTACTTGTCAAAATATGCGGCTCACGGCGACTTTAGGCCGCCTTTTCCGCAGGATGTTCACTTTCGGCAATGACCGAACCGACGGCTCTGGTCGTCGGCCGTTTGAAAAGTTTGCGAATCAAGGTTGCCTTGAACCGGGCGTTTTTAGTATTGGTTGTGCCAACGGGGCTGCCTGGTGAGCTGGTTGCCTTGTGTCGGGTTGGAGAAGTCAACCGTAAATCATCAGACAATCCAACAACCAAGCACTCAAACGCCTTCGACCGGGAGACAACACGTTGACATTTCACCACATCCGCCTGTTTGAGTTACGCAACATCGGCTTGGTTGGTTTGATATTGCTGATCGAAGCCGGTTGTGCCGATCGTTCTACGCCGCAACTGGCGATTCGCGGAAGCGCCGAATCTTCGACGACTTCCCAGTACCACCCGGCGACTTCCGACGCATCTCCGCCACTTGTCGATCCGACCGCAATCAACGCCAAAGGCCAACCCAAGGAAACTTGGGAGGCCGTCTTTGCTTATGGCACAAAAATCGGCTGGGGCCATGTGACCACCACCAACTTTCTCCAGCACGACCGTAAATTAGTCCGCATCGAGAACGAAAATCATGTGGCGGTCGATCGCGAAGGGCAACGGACCACGATCGACATCGCCACGCAAAGCATCGAAACACCCACCGGAGAATTGCTGCGTTTCGCTACCAACATGAAGGCGGGCCCCAGCCAAACTCTCACCACCGGCCAAGTCGACGGTGGGCTGCTGCGACTCGAAACCACCACCCAAGGCAAGACCGTGCAAGAGACCATTCCCTGGCTGCCGGGAACTTTGGGCTTCAGCGCGGCCGAACAGTCGTTGGCCAATGCTCCCATGCAACCCGCAACCAAGCGCACGCTGCAGGCCATCATGCCAGTGACCAACGAAATCGTGCAAATCGAACTGTCCGCCGGTGGGTGGGAATCGACCGCGCTGGTGGATCATGCCGAAGATTTGCTGCGGATCGAAAACACGTTGACGCTGCCTGCCGGAAAGCCAGACGGACAACCTGCCGTCATCCGCTCGCGCATGTGGACCAATCGCGAGGGGCAAGTGCTGAAGACAGCTATCGCTGCTTTACATCAAGAGACCTTCCGTACATCGCGCGAGTTTGCCTTGTCCGCGGGTTCGTCGCGGCGACTCGACTTAGTGGTTGACAACACGGTGCCAGTGACGCGTACGCTCGCCAATCCGCATTCGACGCACCGCATTCAGTACCGGGTGCGCCTCGAAACCGACGACCCGGCTCGCGTCTTTTTCTCGGGCCGTTTGCAGCAGGTTGTGCCGCTCGATCTGCATACCGCGGAAATTACAGTGCTTCGATCCGATCGCCCCGCGGCGCGATCCTCGACGGCTTCGAGCGCCGGCGATGCCACTAAACCCGCTGCTGGCGCGCCGGGAGTCTCGCCCGTCGATCTGGCGAAATCGCGGCGCCCGCCCACCGACGACGACCGCCTGCCGAACAATCTCATTCAAAGTGACGATTCACGAGTGGTCGCCATGGCTCAATCGGTTGCTGCCGACGAAACGAACGCCTGGAATTTGGCCCTCAAACTGGAAAAGTTTGTCAAACAGACCATCAAACTGAAAAATTTTACTCAAGCGTTCTCAACCGCCGCCGAAGTCGCCCAATTGCGCGAAGGGGATTGTACCGAACATGCCGTCCTGCTGGCGGCGCTGGCCCGTGCCCGCGGCATCCCAGCCCGCGTGGCGATCGGATTGGTCTATCAGTCAGGGGGCCAGAGCTTTGCCTACCATATGTGGAACGAACTGTGGCTCGACGATCGCTGGGTTCCCCTGGACGCCTCGCTTGGCCAAGGCGGCATTGGAGCGGCACACCTGAAGCTGACTGACTCGAACCTAGCCGGCGCCGGGGCTTACAGCAGCTTTTTACCAGTTGCCCAGGTGATTGGACAACTCAAAATAGAGATCTTAGTCGTCGAATAACGCGATCTTGCTGCCCCTTGGCGTTGCTGCGTTACGGCAATGGCATCGGCCACTCGGTGGCGGCGGGTCTTGTGACAATTCAGCGCCTCTAATATCCTTGCAGGTAGATGCTAGGCCGCGCATGCGTCTGCGTCGCTACGATCCATCAACCGCACGACAGAAATGAAGCTCATCATCGCCATTATCCAACCGAACAAGTTGGAATCGGTCAAAGCCGCGCTGACCGAGGTGGAAGTCTTCCGCCTCACCGTGATGGACGTTCAGGGCTTCGGCCGCCAAAAAGGACACGCCGAACTGTACCGCGGCCACGAAATCAGTGTGAACCTGCTCCGCAAAGTGCAACTGCAAATCGCTGTCAACGACGAATTCGTCGAGCCGACGATCAACGCTATCATCAAAGGGGGCCGTACCGGCACCAGCGGAGAAATCGGCGACGGCAAAATCTTTGTCCTACCGCTCGATGACTGCATTCGAATTCGCACCGGCGAACGCGGCGGCGAAGCCATCTAATATCAAGGTCTCGTCGCCGATGTTCCGTGGTCCGTGACAAGAAACGAATACCACGAGCAACTGACCGCAGCTCACTGGCCGCCAACGACCGTCATTTCTTTGGATTCGGCCACCACTTGCAAAGCAAGATGCCGCCGAAATAGAGAACCATCAGCGGCACCGCCAGAAAGAAAATACTCGTCGGATCGGCCGGGGTCAACACTGCCGCCAACACCCAGATAATCAAGGTCGCGACGCGCCATTGCTGGAGATATTTCGACACGCTCATCACGTGAATCCGCTCGAGAAACAGCATCACCAGCGGCAATTGAAAAGCGATGCCGAAGCCGACCGGCAAGAACATCACGAAATTGAGCCATTCGCTGATCCGTGGCCCAGGATCGATGTGAAGTGATCGGTTGTAACTGAAGAAAAACGCCAACACAGGTTCAAAGACGTATGTAAATGCGAGCCACACACCAAACATGAACAGACCCAGGCTGAACGGCCCAAAAACGTGGACGTATTTCTTTTCCTGCGGATACAGCCCGGCCGCGACGAATGTCCAAATCTGATAGAAAATCCACGGGCTGGCAATCACTAGCCCAGCGATGAATCCGGCCTTGAGCCAAATCATAAATGGTTCAGCCGCTCCCAAACTCTGGGTTTGAGTGCGAGGGTCGTTCTCGACCGGCTTCCAAAACAACATCGATTGCAGCAACGGATGGGGCGGTGCAATCAATCGCGGGAAAGCCGCATGCATCAGCCGCCAATTGAGGTGTCGCACTTCGTCCTCGTTCAATTCAGCGCGGCGATCGAACTGCTCGACGGTTTCAGCGCCGACACCCAATTTCTCCACGGCCTCGGGAGTGAATAAGCTCGGATCGTCGAGCAGGCGGTTCAGGGATTGAACGAAAGGACCAATCGCGTCGGTCGATGAATTGCTTGCCGTCGTCGTCAAGCGAATCGCCGCCTGCTGTGCCTCGTCCAGACGTGACCAAATTGGTTCCGCCGCTCCTTGGGCCGCGACCAGCACGACAGCTAGCCCTTGGGCGTCGAGCAAATCTTCTCGCTCGATCACTTCGGCGGGAAATTGACCGTGATATTTTTCGGGATCGCCTCGCTGGAGCGCTGCAAACACGGCATGAGGCTCGACATAGACGCGGTCGAAAATCATGTGCCGCTGCGTCACCAGGGCGACGTCTTCGGCAGTCGCCTTCGGATTGACCAGCCGCAGTTCGTCCTCGGCAGTGCCCAGATAATAATCCTGTAGCGCTTGCTCCAACGGAGATTGAATCAACACCACGACCCAATTGGCGACCGACAGACCGATGCCAACGCCAATAAACAGCCCCAAAACTGCCTTCCACAAACAGCGGCGTAGCTCCTCGAGGTGCTCCCCGAAAGTCATTACGCTGTCTTTAAATAGATCGTCGTCGTGCGATTTTTTCATGGGTTGCGACGGCCAACTTGGGTAGGAAGCGGGTGCAGCCGTCGGTGGGCGTATTCGTACCATTCGCGCCCAAGGGAAACAACTCTGGAAAGCGCGGGGAATCGATTCAATCAAATATACTCCAAACTTCTATCATAGCCGACCATCGATCAATCCCATAATGCTTGCCGGCCGTCGTACTACGTTCGCTACTCCAGGAACTGAGCCCCCTTGGCTCGGCTGGCGTGACCCAGCTTCGTCGTTACAGTAGCTGCTCCAGCTCATCCACCAGCCGCGAGAAATGCGCCAGCGCCGTATTCACCGGCTCCGGCTTTTCCATATCCACGCCGGCATCGCGGAGCAAATCGAGGGGGAACTTCGAGCAGCCTCCTTGGAGGAACGATAGGTAGTCGGCAAGCTCCGCGCGGCCTCCTTCGGTGACTCGCTTCGACAAGGCAATGGCGGCGGAAAGGCCCGTGGCGTAGTTGTAGACGTAGAAGGCCCGATAGAAATGCGGAATGCGGAAGCACTCTAAAACAAGTTCTTCATCGATTGCAAAATCGGGGCCGAAGTACAGCGCAAGCAAGCGGTTGTAAGCCTCCTTAAACCGCTCGACTGTGAGCGGCTCGCCCGATTCGATCAGTGCGTGTGCGATCTTCTCGAACTCGGCGAACATCGTCTGGCGAACGATCGTGCCCCGAATCGCGTCGATCTCGCGATTGATGAGGAACGCTTTATCGTCCTTGCTGCGAGCCTTTTGCATCAAGTGCCGGCTAAGTAGCTGTTCGTTGAACGTGCTGGCGACTTCGGCCACGAAGATTGTGTAGTTGTAATACTGAAAAGGTTGATGCTTGGCCGAGTAGTGGCTGTGCATCGAGTGGCCGGCTTCGTGGGCCAGCGTAAACACATCGTCCAGCACCTCCGGCTTGTAGTTCATCATGATGTACGGATCGCCGTCGAACGTGCCGGATGAGAACGCCCCGCTTTGCTTCCCCTGGTTCGGATAGCGGTCGCACCAACCGTTCGATAGGCCGCACTCGAGTACGCCACAGTATTCGCTCCCCAGCGGTTCGAACGCCGCGACAACGACCTTCACGGCTTGATCCCACGTGTGCCGCGATTCCAGTTCGCTGAGAATTGGTACGTAAGTGTCGTAATGGTGAATGTCCGGCAGCCGCATTTTGCGTTTCCGCAACTCGAAATACTTATACAGCGCGGGCATGTGCCGATGGACCGAATCGATCAGATTGTCGTAGACCGTTTCCGGCACATTGTCGGCGAACAGTGCTGCGGCGAGGGCGCTCTTGTATCCGCGAGCCTTCGCGTAATAAACGTCTCGCTGCATCGACCCGGCGAGCGTCGCGGCCAGCGAATTTTCGTGAGCCTTGTACTGCGCGTAGAACTGATGAAAAACCGTCTTGCGAACGGTGCGCTTCGGCGAATGCAGGAACATCGTAAAGGTCGCGTTGCTCAACTCAACTTGCTCTCCCTTGTCATTCTTCACGAGGCCGAACTTCAAGTCGGCATCGGTCAACTGACGAAACACAAGGTTCGACGTCTCCGACATCTCCGCTTGCATCGCGAGTAGCTTTTCCTCTCCCTTGCCGAGTGTGTGCGGTTTGAACCGCAGCAACCGCTGGAGCGAAACGCGATGCGGCTGCAGTTCCTTCGCTGCGAGAAACTTTTTCATCTTCGCTGCCGGAATCGCCATGATTTCCGGGCGAATAAAGCTGGCAAGCTGCCCAGCGCGGCTGGCGACATTGCGATAACGCCCGATCATCCGCTGATACGTGCTATTGGCCGTGTCTTCGGCAGCTTTCAAATATGCATAGTTGCCCAGCCGCTCGCCGACGCGGTCCATTTGTAGGTCGAATTCGATACACGTTGCCAGCGACTTCGCGCTATCGCCCAGTTTGCCGGCGAACTTTTCATAACCAGCGATATCCGCTTCCCACTGCTTGAAGGTTTTCTCCCAAGACCCGTCGGACTTGTAGAGACTGGCGAGATTCCAGCAGTCAGACGGCTTGACTTCGGCGCGTTTCGGAAGGTGCTTGATTTTAGACATTGTAATGGAATTGCAACTGGTAGATTTCGAACCGCTGTTAAATTTCAGTCTAGATCTTCACGATCCCACCAAACGGTGGCACAAAGGCGTTTGTTAGCCCTTGCAACGAGTCTAAAGGTACTCAATCTGGTTCGCCATCTCTTCGGCCGTTAAATGGCGGGCAAGTGCGTCAAGGCGAGCACCGTTGGTCCGATATTGCGGCGGCCGCTGCGGGGCAATTGCAATTCCAGCGTGAGAAGCGCCGGGTGGAATTTCCGCCGCCATGCCACGTTCGCGAGTGACGAGCACGCATTGCTGTGCAGCCGCAAAGGCAATTTGTTCCGCGTCGCTGGCCCGCAGCCAAGCCAGCGCGCACTCTGGGGGCTTTACGTAAAACAGCTAACTGCATGTTCTTGTGTTCATGTGATCGCCAAATTCAACGGACAAAACAGTACCTTTTGTGCCGTAACCGCTGCATAGCAACTCCCACGCACTCGAATTCGCACTGGGTTTCCTTTGGACGTGTCTGCCCATCCACGGGTTTTTTTTATGATCATAACGCCACAACTCCCTAGGAGTCTGTCCGCTTACCTCCAATTGGCCTGGAAAATAACGTGCGGATGCGCTAGCTTGGCGGTTTGTCACGTTGCATTTTCATTTGGGGTGGGGGGAGTGGTCAGGAATGGCTCGCAAGT
>JADZDJ010000240.1 GCA_020851115.1 Pirellulales bacterium | reverse complement strand
GATGAACTGGGCCGCGACGATGACCTGGAAAGGATTCCGCCCGGTCGTTCAACTGCTGGAAACGACCTACGACAAGGGAATTCGCGTGGCCAAACAGGCGTTCCGCGCCATCGCCCAACGCCTCCAACGCGATGCTGCCCTCCCCAAATATTCAGTGCGCATCTCCCCAATCAACGATACTGGGTAAGCTATTCGCCCGGAGTTGCCTAAGGCCGGCAGCTATTCCTGGGTTTGCAGTCGACCTTTGGGCATCCCAATGATCGCTTCTATGCCAAACGCCCGAAGCAGGAGACGTATGCGGTAATGCCGCACGTACGAATCTGTGCGGAGGCCGCCCGGCAACGAGCGGTCCTACCGCGACCGGCTCCTCATGTGTTCATTCAGCAACAAACGGCTTCCGATCAGCACGGGTTAAATATGTGTCAGCTCGGCTGTGGTTGATAAACTTCTCCAAACGCGTATCGAAAGCCAACAGTTCGCCGGCTCGTAGATATCGATCATCGCCAGTAGGCCAACGATTGGCTCGCAAGTGAGCAACCAACTGTTCGACAGTCTCTTGTAGGGAATCGAAGTTCTCGATGCGTGCGGCGATCTCGCGCGCCGCTTCGGGCAAGAGATCGTTTCCCAGCCGGTGCGAGATATTTCCCAAATGGCAAAGTGCGCTCGAAAGATGTCCCTCCAAGATATCGGCATGCAGGGCTTCTACCCGTCGGCAACGAACTGCCTGCACAAAGTTATCAAAATGATCTCCCGCGCCGGCCAAGAACGTTTCGATGGGTCGATTGTCGAGGTCAAATGCGATACCACCTGCTTGCACTGAGTTCCACACCAGACTCCCCTGTGTCCCTTCGAAGATCACTCCAATTCGGACGCCTCGACGATCCGCGGTTTCCAAGGCACGAATTTCAAATAACAGCGATTGTGGCCCATAGCCGTAAACTGCGAGTTGAGTGTTTACTGTTTCGCCAGCATCGTTGAAGCGAAATCGGCCTCCAAAGCTGATGACGCTAGAACGCTTGGTGTCAGCGCCAAGTCCCCAACGCGCAATGTCCATTTGATGGACTCCTTGATTACCTATCTCGCCGTTGCCATAGTCCCAAAACCAATGCCAATCGTAGTGAAACTTTTTCCGGGTTACAGGTTTAACGGGCGCAGGACCACACCACAGATCGTAATTCACCGAGGGCGGCGGGAGATAACTTCCTGGTGGACCGATCGAACGGCGGGGCTTATAGCATAGGCCACGAGCGATTTTCACATCGCCAAGTTTGCCCGAATGCAGATAGGCAATCGCGTCGCGCAATCCGGGAAGCGATCGATGCTGCGTGCCAGTTTGGCAGATGCGTTTGTATTTGCGGGCCGAATCAACCACGGCGCGTCCTTCGGCGATGTTATGGCTGACGGGCTTTTCAACGTAGACATCCTTGCCGGCCTGCATTGCCCAGATGGCCGCCAGGGCATGCCAATGATTGGGCAGAGCGATACTGACAATATCGATGCTCTTGTTGTCAATCACCTTGCGGAGGTCTTGTTCAAAATGCGGACGCCTGCCAGTCTTTTCAAGCAACTCGTCGCATCGCTTTTGGCCAGTATCCGTATCGGCATCGCAAATAATGGCGACTTCCGTATCTTGGCGCGAGGCAAATGCCGTCGCATGGTCGATTCCACGCTTACCCACTCCTAGCACTGCAATTCGAAGCCTTTCGCTAGGGCTACGGCTTTGTTGATCGCCAGCAAAGCATGGCTGCAATGGTAAGTTGCTTGCAATGACGGCAGTAGCGGCCGACCAGAGTGTATCGTGCAAGAATTGACGCCGCGAATGGTTTTGCATACGTGCCTACCGTTGTGACTTGGGTTGTGCCCACCGATCGATTCAATTCACCATTCTTTCGACTCATTCAAGACCAGTTTTGCAGTTCAATGATGTTTCCCTCGGGGTCTGTCAGGTAGATCAAGGTAATCATTCCCGCCCCAGGCACATGCATCGAATGTAGTTTGCCCAATTCGTGGCCTCCCGCGGCAAGTACGGCCGAACTGGCGGCAGAAACATCATCCACATGAAACGCAATGTGGGCAAAACCCGGCATGTTGGCCGCAGTGGAGGGGCGCTCGGCCTGCTGATTGTATTCAAAAATTTCGAGCGTCGGTCCTTGCGAACCGTGCCCTGGGAGCCGTAGATGCATACCTGCGAGCGAAATCTCGCCCAACAGCGCGGTGACATCGTTGATCCATGGGCCGCGATAATCTCGCTCTGGAGGAATCGGCGTGCAGCCGAACACCTCCTCGTAGAATTTGGCGAGTCGCCGCCAATCCTTGGCCACAATGTTCGTGTGCGTATACTTTGCTCGAATTGGCATAAATGTCGTTTGAGAAACTGGTGAGGTCGGTTACGAGCATTGCTCTTGATTGGCCATATTTCCGCGGATGAACATCGGTGGCTTGGAGAAGCGAGGTGCAGCGTCGGTGCCTGCATATTCGTTGGCAGCCTTGCCATTGCGACAGTCGTCGAAGGTAAACCCCATCGGTGAGAATTGCTGTTGGACTCGCTCAAGGGCATTCTTGACGGCAACCAGATCTGAAAAATGAAAGATCAACGCTGCGCCCATCTTTAGGGCGTGATCGGCAAGTTCGGCATTCTGCGCAAGAAAGGCCCAGTGCTTACCTGTTTGACGCGCGGCACGCGCCGTTTTGTCAAGCGCCGCGGTCATCTGTGGGTGGTCGAACTCGCCGGGGAATCCCCCGAGAATACTGAAGTCGGCCGGACCAACCATGAGCGCGTCAACACCGGGAACCGCCGCGATCGCATCGGCTTGTTCGATGGCTTGTGGATGTTCGAGTTGGATAATAATAAACGTTTCTCGATTCGCGTGAGCGACATAGTCGGACAGGCTCATCGAAGTGTAGGCGGCATCCGCGTTCCCGCCGTCGAATCCTCGCATTCCATCGGGGGCGAACTTGGCCCAACGCACAACTTCTGCAGCTTCCGCGGCGTTGTCGCACCGTGGGTACATGATTCCCTGAGCGCCGATTTCCAACATTCGGCTCATCCGCATGAACTCGCCCTTGGCAGGCCGCGCCACAATGTCCGCAGAACCGACGCGAGCGGCGCGCATCAGATGGGCGGCGGTCTCCAAGCTGGCCGTATGATGCTCCAAATCCATCCAAATGCCGTCGAACCCCATCAGGCTCGTTAGCTCAAATATGGCTGGGTCCGCAAGACTTAATGACGTACATAGTGCAGGCTCATTTCGAGCTAGCTTAGCTTTGATTTTGCTCGTTCGCATGTGACGTTAACTTTCTATTAAAAAACAATCTGATTTTGTAAAACTCTCTGGATTCACTCTCGTGAATCTTGCAGACGATAACCGAACAACTGAGAACCTTTGAGTAGGAAACGCAGACTCACTACTCTTCCTTGCAAGCTGCTCATCCGACCGTGTTCCCACGCAACTGTCAATGCAAGCGAGTCACCTTCTATTGGCCTGCATGTCGCTTGATCGAACCCAGAGATGACCTTGTCGAATTCGTCGAGGAGTTCTACTTGCAATGAGCCATTGGCAGGAACGATTCCGTTGATAAGAAGCGTACTTCCTTGGAGCACGAACGGAGCGGTTTGGAGACTTCCCATGCCGGCGATAGCTTCGGCGTGACAGACGCGACCACTTGCGCAGCGCGCAATGCCGGTGTAATATCGCATCGACTTGCAGCGCTGCCAATATTGTTCCCAATCGACAAACCCGGGAATCTCGGCGTAGTTGGGATACTGCTGTTGTAGTTGGCGCACGCTATCGACTTTTGCCAAGCCGATGTAGTCTTGATGCAGTGTGTTGATGGCTTGATACGGAAACCACCACTCGTTGCCAAAATGATGGTAGCTCGTCGCGATTTTTATGAGGCCATAGTCATAGCTCCCGGAGGGGCCGTTTGGAATAAATTTGCTGCGGCTGTCGAAACGCCGCCAATGCAGCAGGTCGTCCATGGCGACAAGTTCTGGCCACAGTCGATTTCGCTTCGCGTCAAAGATCGTGAACGTGCAAAAGGCCTGTTGCCCTTCGGACACCGCAGCTTGGCTCCAATGGTTTTCCAGAGCCATCGCTGGCCGTGCAGAGTCAGCCTCTCGTTCGCTGGTGTATAGAGAATTGGAATACAATTGCGTACCTTGTGCGTCATTCTCGTCCGGTACCGCAATTAGTCGTCGCTCCCAATTCACACCGTCTTTGGTCCAAACCACACCGAGACATCGACGAACCATATGCATGTTGTCGTAGGGCGCATCGTGCGGTGGATACGACGGCGCTCCAGGACGGAAATAATAGTAGAGCGCGCCGGTTGATCGATCTTCGACGTGCAGCGTGATTTGTTCCGTCGAATGATGTAAATCCATGCCCGTCCCCGAATAGAGCAGCGGCTCTTGCGTCAGCACTAAGTAGGTGTCGCCGCGTCTTTCCATCGGCCACGCACCGGTGCAATATGGCTTACTGCTCGGATCCGAACATTGATTGACGAACGAGCGCTTGATGGAAGTGACAAACACATACTGCATGTTCACCGGGCCATCGTCCCGCGGATCGTACGGACGAAATTTTGCCCGCGTACAGTTGTGCAGAAGTGTATCGACGCGGCCTTGCATTCGAGGAGGAACGAATTCTTTGTCGGGTGGAACTAGGTTGTTGTCTCGCGACCCTCGATATTCCACCAAGCCGAGCGACGGTTTGGTCCAACTCAGACCATCTTTCGAAACAGCGCGACAAACGGTTGCAGGGAGGGCGGCGCGCTCGCCGTCTCGCTGCCGATCGCCGCCGGCAAGTTCATACTCAAGAACAAATTCTGCGTTGCTTGCGTCGAAATGAAGCGATTTGTAATACAACAGCTCGGTTTCCCACGGCTTGTCCATGATGACCAACGGATGGTCCGGCTGTTTGACAAGCCGGTCGGGAACAAAGCGAATGCCCTCGATGGCAGCCAGGTCGGAAGCGCCAGTCAGCATCTGATAACGATGCCCCAATCGCATCGGCCTATTGCGCAATTTGATCGATGGAAGTATTTCCTTCCACACTTTGCGAATTAAGTGCGGCCCAACCGGCTTTCCGTCTTGTTGAAGCCTCACGCGGATCCAATATTCACCGCGCGGCCAACCTGAGGTTTCAAACTCCCGTTGCAAGGCATCGCCATGGAGTTCCAGCGTCCAAGGACCGGCCAATATGGTGTCATCCCTTGGGGCCGTCACATCGGCGACCGCCATGCATGTGCTGACTCGCTCGGGAATCGTGCGAATCGTGAATTGCATTTGATCGGAATCAATGAACGCCGGGCGTAACGGCGCGCACTCGATGAATTGGCGCGGGTATTTCGTGAAGATCGGCCCATATTTGTCGCGCGGGCAAAGTGACATTGGATCTATAGACGCTTTGGCAGCCTGTACAACCCGGTCGCCATCCAAGAAATCGACCCTGAATTGGTACTCACCCATGAGCCAGTAACCTGACCAAGTTCCCGATTCGACGTCGAACCGCCCTTCGTCAATGAGCGGATAGGTGATCTTCCAGCGTGCTGTGCGCTCCCGGATTTCAACTTCCGATTTCATCACACAAGTCATTCCCTGAGGTTGGACAACCGTGGTTTGGGCAATTAGCGATGTTGCTGCTTCAATTGGCAATTCGCACTGCAACTCGACATGCCAAAAGTCGATTGGTTGAACCGTCAGATCGGCGGCACCTCCGATTGTGGATCGGGCGCCGAAGCATGCCAGGAAGGAAACTGCGATAGCGAGCACCTGTGGTACGGTGGCGGTTCGGTGATCGAAATATGGATTGGCAACCATCGGTTTCAATCGAAGATTCAACATCGGCGAGTATGAGCGACTGCGGACGCAAGTCCTATGCAGCTCCATTATTTCAAAAGCGGACGCAAGATCTCTTCAAACACTTTCGATTCGCGCATAAATCCGATATCGTTCGGATGGCTGCCGTCGCCGGTTGCATCGCCATCGTTTCCCATCAATCGCGTTCCTCCGCGCACGTAGTACACCCGTTCAATTCCAGACGATCGCAGTTTCTCGTAAGCCGCTCGAAGAGTCGGATTTAGGCTTGCGTTTTGATCTTTCAACCAGGTTCGTAACGAATTTTCAGCAAACAAACGGTCCTCAACTAACACGATTGGCGTTTGCGGCCGACTTCTTCTTAATCTGGTGACGAATGGTGCGACTCGCTCCTCGATTTGCTGCCGATCCATATTGGGCAGACAGTCAATCAAATAAGCTGCTGCGTCGATCTCCCCCAGTAGTGCTGCCATCTCAGCTTCCATTTCGCCTTCACCCGAAAATCCAAGGTTTATGACCGGCCGATCGAATTGTCTACCAAGAATTGCGGGATAACACAAACCAGGTCGAGAAGCACAAGCACCTTGGGTAATCGAAGTGCCATAGCAGACAATCGGCTTGTTGTCGCGGCCACGTGCTGTCGGCCGAAGCAACCTGGATTCTGATTTAATGCCAATTTGAAGACTTGTCACACCATTGTAGAGCGGCAGGTAAAGCAAGTACTCCCGTTTCCCAGCAGGTGCATCCTTGAGCAACACGGCTTCATTTACAGGAAACTTCGTCGGCGCAGCACACCCGGCCCACAGCCACGGCCCTTGGTTGTCTCGCGCGTAAAGGTCTAAGCCACTGACGCCTGAGGCTGCCATGGTAGGAAGCTGGGGATTGTCGAGTGTGAGTGTCCAGCTCGCGTGAATCTCGGTCGAATCCGTGACGAACCGAGCGCAAATTCCAGCGCTTTGTTGACTGAGGTTCCATACCGCAGCGCGGACGACGTTCTCCGCCTTCGCAGGCAGTCTGCTGAACAAGGATTTCGTCTCCCGCCAACCTTTGCCCTCAAGTTCAACCAGCTTTGCGTCATACCAAGCAACGGAGCCATCGGCGGCAAGCTCCGCAGCGGATACTTCGACGATTGCGTTCGAAGCATTTGCGGTAACACCGAAAGACATTGTCGCAAGCAACAATTGGAAAACGACCGCGCGTCGCACGATGCACCTATGAAACATTATCTTGTTGATTGACCGGCACCCGCCTCGGATTCGTCTAGTCCAGCAAAATTGGCATCTCCAATTTTGAATAACTCGCCGGTACCGCCCGCCAATGTCAACTCCAAGCGATTCTTCTGGATCGCAACGAACTCGGATTCACCAGTCTCCCGCGACAGTTTCGCAATTGTCTTAATCGTCGGAGGGAATGTGATCGTCAAGGGCATGGTCGTTTCCAGCGAAGACCTATTTGCGCCATGCGTCAGATTAACGACCATGAAATAGCGGCCGCCAAGGTCGTCCTTGAAAAAACCAATCATTGCATTCTTGAGTAACGCAGATTCTGGAATCAGTAAATTGGAAACGATCGATCGGCCGAAGGGGCTGCTGGATAATCGCTTCATTCCCGCAGGGAAAGGATTCGAAATCGTCTTGCCATGAATCATTTGACGCCCAGGAAAATAGACAACCTCCGTACTCGTAAGACATCGCAGCGATTTACCTAGGTGCCCTACCTCAGCGTTCAGTTTAGCAATGTGCTCGTACAGTTCCGTCGGCCGATGCTGGCGGTCCAAGATGGACCGCTCAAACATCGGGTCATACGTGAAATATGCCAGCCCCGTAAATCCAAATGCCAGAGAACTGTAGACTTGCATGCGAACGTCCGCCTCGCTGGGAAATCGACATCGATTGGGATGTTCGTAGGCTTGCACGAAAATCCAAAAAGGCAAGTTCGCCTTGATCGCCTCTTGGCGGATTGTGGCCAGCATCAGGTAATATCGCTTTACGAGATAATCTTCCGGTACAATCTTCTCTGGGTTCCAAAACGGATAGACATCTGCCATTAAGACATCAGGCCCTACGCGCTCAATAATGTCTCTTAAGTAGTCGTTGTAACTATAAGGCGACGACTTTTTCAGATGCTCGTCGGTGATACCTGCCAAATGAGCGTGGTACCTCGGGTCGTCGGTCGGTGTAATCGGGTTGCCACTGGTATAGACGAGCAATTGCGGATGGGTTTCCTTGATCCACGCGACGACCTTGCCTAGCTCGGCCATTTCTGGAAGTTTTGGTTCGTCCCACACCAGACATCCTTCCGCACCAGGGTGAGTTTCGAATAGCTTGGAAACATAAGATTTCAGTTCTTCACTAAGTGGACCGCGTCGAGGATCTAGCTGAAAATGCCAAGGTATCCCTTGGCGCGCTGCCGCGTCAAACACCGCCGGCCGATCCTTCCAAGCAAGCATGGTGTTGAGTCCGGCCTTGGAATACAGATCGTTATCGCTGACGGATTCATTGCTCTGCACGAGCGCCATGAGAGTCAGCGGATGACTACGCACCCATCGTCTGCCAAAATCCGCAGCTCGCTCCGCAGCGCACGACTGCACAACGAGACGTGATGACACCAAGAGGCAGATCGGCAGCAATCGGCAGAGTATTCGCGAACAACATGAACTCTCAAGCTTCATACTATTGTTCCTCCAAGATCGGAAATCGTACTCGATCGCGATGGCGCCAAGTCAATGTAAACACCGATCGCCAGTAGCGGCCAATTCGTCGTCTGCTCGGGTTTGAAGTTAGCGCGATATTTCTCCAGCGCCCTCGCGCGGCGAGTACTTCTTGAGACTCCAAACAAGGCTCGGTCTCTCAACCATGTCGCCGATGCGCATTCGCAATGGCAACCCCGCTGTATGGCCAGCAATCAACTAGGCTGTTGAACTTGCATGTTATACACGATCTACGTAATTGCACGAACACATGCCAGCCTCTGTACCACAGGAACGACGGCCATGCTGGTTGAGTAGGATACAATCAGACTATTTCTAATTCTCAAGGCCACTCGACTTCGGCTATCAAACTTGGAGGTGGAATTTCGACATTGACTGCGGCAACGGTGGACAAAAATGTCACGGATGGTCCGTCACCCGTGACGAGCCCCCTGCGACCGAACAATCCGTCTCACCGTGGCTCCTGCTAAGCCGTGACAATTCTTTTCCCGCGTCGAGCGTACCTCAATGCGGCCGCACCGATGCTGGAAAGAACTGCTAATAAACACGCTCCCGGTTCGGGCACCGCGTCGTACAGCAAGTGGACCTTCCCGGTAATTTGAATTCCATCTCCAATTCGACCATCGTTGCCGGTACCGGGAAGAAAATCGAACGTCCGCGTGAACGAATCGTTAATCGCACCCAAGCTGGTATCATAATCCGTAGGATCCCACGCCAATTGGGTATACGTCGAGGCTGCGTTGAGCAAGGCAACTGAATTTGCGACATTGAGGCCAATCGATGGCGATGTTTGTAAGTGTCCGGATGTCGTTTCGTCCCAAGCCAACGAGCTTGCATCGGCAACTGTGGTAGCACCCCAAATGCTAAGGTTCGTAATCTCGATCATCAATCGATAGTTCGGCGTGGCCGCCGCATCGGCTGGTGCAGGGCCGTTATAGCTGGCGGAAATCGGCAATAAAAAGCCGCCGGTAGCGAATGGGTCTGATAGCGATCCGACGCGATCCACATCTTCCCCTCCGCCGTCGCTGAGTACAGCGCCGACGAACGTGGGACCGGTCCCCGATTGCACCTGACCAGCAGGATCTGGCGAGAAAGTGAAATCTCCGATGGTTGTTGCGCTGCCTGGATTTTCGGTTAATGTCCAAGTAGGAAGCGTGGCGGATTTGACGGTCGAACCATAGGCAAAACTAAAGTCTGCACTGGTAATCGCGGCGGCCTCTGCTTGATTCAAAGACCCTTGAAAAACCACATTGCTCGTTAGTACGGCCAGGATGGTCAAGCCGATTTTGCGTGTTGAATGATGCATGTCAATGTTCTCACATGTTAGGATAGTAAATCGTGAATGTTCCATACGCCAAATTCGTCGAATCCTCTTCTCTGATCTCCCACTACCGCTGATTAGCCATCAAACGGTTGGTGTGCATAAACGTCGTGCCTTGTTTCTCTGCTCATCACAATCTGTCTTTTACATTGTTTGCATATCAGACCCTCTCAAGTGATGCCAATCTTGCTCATCGCGATTTCTCTACGCGTGAGTGTAAGACAAGTTGAAATTGGTTATCCATTCCTTCTTTAACCTCGAAAGTGAAGCCGCTCGTCGCGGTGTTCTCATACTTGGCCGGTATTCGCGATCGCCCCGGCAACTTCATGGCGTCCGCCTCTGCGTCCGCCGACGCACGCTTGGCATCGGTTGTTTCTCGAGCAACGACGGTCGCTTGGTGACGGCCGATCAATGCTCCATCGTTGGTTGCAAAGGTTCCAAGCACAAACGTTCCGTCAACTCCGGTCCGACCGGTTGCCGCCCTGCCTTGTTCCGGAGTAAAGGTGACATACGCATGCGACAGTGGCTTGCCATCAAGCAACACCGTCCCGGCTACTGGCGCGAGCAAAACATCACCCCGAGGACCACAGCCAATCGAGAGAACGAACGCCAACAACCATAGCCCTCTTAGTCGCATCGAGCGAACCCTGCACTCAAACAGCAACCAGCTTGCTTTTGTTGAGCGCCTTGGGAAATACACCGCATCGCACAGCGCCGATGCCAATCGCCTTCGAAAAGTAAATTGGTTGCTTTCCATCTATTCGATCGCCCCGTTTTCCCCTTCGCTGCGCGTTGCCAGCGCTTGGAGGATTTTTAATGCAATGGTGTCGCGAAGGAAATGCGTCGAGCCATCCACCAGCAAGAAATGAGAGCCTCCGCCAGGATGCATGCTTCCGAAACTAAAGTCGTTGACTTTGGCCCCATTGTAGAGACTGACTGAATTCAACGGGTAGTACAAATTGCGGCAGCAATAAGAACCTGAATTGTCGCTGACGCCCGGTCCACTGCTCGTGCTGCGCACCCAATAGGAGTTCAATCCGGTGTCCCAGGACATTTCTCCTAAAGCAAATGTCTTGCTCGTCCCATCGGTAATCTTTGCTACTTTGAAGGGCTTGTCCATAATATGTGCTCCCGTGTCGGCGTAGCCTCCATATCCATAAGGATCGTTCACAAGAAAGTCTGCGCCGCCCCACAAATTCGCTCCTTTAGCGCCCAACACTGGGTTATAGTGTTGCACGTATCGATTGATGCCTGAGACGGGCACATACTCCAAGAAGCCCGTTGGACACAGGTAGGTAGAGATCCTCATTCGTTCGAGCGTGGGATTATTGAAATAGACGTTGAAAGTCGGTAGTTGGGTATACGCAGCCGTTTCCTCGAGAAAGGGTAGAATTAGAGCATGGATCGACAAGCCCTGCGGCGGACCTGTCACAGGGGCGCCTCCGGCGATATTCTTCCATCCGGCGGGAGGCAATGTGCGCTTTGCACTCGAATAGTTTTGAATCGCCAAACCGATTTGCTTGAGGTTGTTGGCGCACTTTGTCCGTCGCGCTGATTCGCGTGCCGATTGGACCGCCGGCAGCAATAGCGCAATCATAATTCCGATGATGGCAATGACTACCAATAACTCCACCAAGGTGAAGCCGGTGAATCGCCAATCGCTTGCTTTTTGCGGCGAGCAATGCATTGCAATGATCTGACGAGCACTCTTTCTTGCGCTGATAAATAGTCGAATATGGATACGCGAATCACTCATTTCGCGCTGCAGCACAAAACAAGCACATGTTTAATGCCGCGGCCGGTCGAGATCGATATTAGCATTTTCAAGCCCAGTCGTTGGAACGTCGATGATTAGCGATCCATCGGTATACGCGGAAGGCAGTTGCTCGACTCGCGATTTGCCCGCGGCATCCGATGCCGCGGCTTGAGAATGGAGGTATATCGTCACTCGATGTCGTCCGACAATCGCCCCTTGGCGATCGGAGGTATCGAAAGTGCGCAAAGTGTATCGGCCTCCGGTATCGGTGCGACCAAATGAGCCAGGACCAATGTTCAATGGGTCCGCTGATTCAGCCATTGGCTGATAGGTCACACTCGCTCCAGCGACGGGTTTCGATCCGCGGGTAACTTGGCCGGAAACTGGAACGAGGGAATGTTCAGCCTGGCCGCACCCAGCCGTGACACCACCAATCGCGGCGATCAAAATGGTCGTATTTAGGGAGCGCTTCATAATCTTGGCACTTCTCCACCGGCAATCGTAGCCGCTTCCGCCAGCACCCCCAAGTCAATGGTGTCGTTGAGCATCCGAACCGAGCCGTCGCAGAACGTAAATAGAATGACTCCGCCGCTATGCAAGCTGCCCCAGCCACGTTTACAAGGATTATTCGCCGCGACACCGCCGATTTGTGTGCAGCGGTCGAAGTCGGCCAACAAGGTCCGTGATTCTTTGACGACGGTCGACTTATTGTAGGATGCATAGGAATAGCCCCAAAACGTGCTACGGCCATGCCGCGTTAGATTCAATGCCTCCCCCACGAGCAGGCTCTTACTGGTGCCGTCGATCATGTCTTTCACTTTGGCGGGTTTGCGAATGTTAATTGCGCCGATCGTGTAGAGCGCTCCTCGCCAACTGCTTTTTAATGGGAAGTCGTTAAACAACTGATCGCCAGATTGGGCATCCCACCATGCTGTGCCGTCGGAGTAGCCGCTGCACCCGCGATAAGACGAATGGCGGTATTCGAGATTCAGGGCGAACGCCGGCCCGCTGTCGGGCTTGTCGATAAAGACCGACCACTGGTCGAGGGGGCACACATAGGTTGGTACCACCGTCTGCACGGCGGGTTGATTTAGCTTGTCCTCGTTATAGAGCTTGGGATAATAGCTGGCAAACAGTGCGGTCTCTTCGATAAACGGCAGGATCAATATCGCCCAACTCGTCTTGCTGCGCGTGCCGCAGCAATGTCCTTCCGTTATGCCACCAACTGGAAACGACTTGTTGGCGCTATCGTAATTCAAAATTCCCAATCCGATTTGTTTGAGGTGATTTGCACATTGCGAGCGTCGTGCCGCTTCTCGCGCAGCTTGCACTGCAGGGAGGAGCAACGCGATGAGCACACCAATGATGGCGATGACGACGAGCAATTCCACAAGCGTGAACCCTGTGAATCCAGATCGATTCCATGTTCGCTGCAATTGACGTTTCATGACGAATTCTCCCAATGACAAACGGCAACCCAGAAATTGGTAAGACGCCTCGTCTCTGTTCCCATCATGGCCGCGGCTTGAACCTTCGTGGACCAAGCCGCGGCCAAGAATTTATCGATTCCGTTCTCGCGCCGTTGGCGTCGAAAACTCAATTCGCCGACGCGCGCCGATGCTGGACGAACAGCAAACCAAACGCACTGAGCACAGCCAGCGCGATAGCATTCGGCTCGGGCACGGGCGATACGCCGGGGCTCGACTCTGGATACGGAAAGCTCGTTTGCCAGATCACGAAGTCTGCGCCATCGACCGCGCCGTCGCCGTTCGCGTCGCCGTCGGCCAGTGACGCGCCGCTGGCCGTGGGAAAATGCGTCTGCCAGGCGACGAAATCGGCGCCGTCAACGTTGCCATCACCGTTGAAATCGCCGGGATGTGCAGCAGTTCCAAGCAGGCCAATCTGAATGTTGTCGAAGTAATTCAGGCCTGGAACCGCCGTCAGGGCGCCTCCACCAAGCTGCAGGAAATCAACCGCGTGGTCTGGCTCGGTGCCTGGAGCGGGAAAATCCACGGCTTCCAAAGTGTTGTTGATATAAAAGTCCATCAACTGGTTTGAGGCTTTGTAATGTAACGTCAGCGTATAAACAGTATTCGGCTGCAAATAACCTGCCGGGAAGGTCTTGATCGAAGCATAGGGTCCGCCACCGTCGCCACCCTGCAATTCATATGCGCCGGGACTTGTGACCCTGAATCGTGCGACATCTTGCAAGATTGCGCTCGCTTCAAAGACAGTGCCGAGCGTCTCCTGCATGTCCGATTCCCATTCCATAGACAAGACCCAATCCTTGGTGATGTCCATTGCCGTCTTTGTGTATTGGTTGGGAGCGGGATTCACTCCTTGCATTGTAGTGTTATAACGCACATAGGCATTGTCCCCGGAATCAACAAGCCGCCCATCGTCAGAAATAGTAACCGCGGCACCGGTGATATATCCGCCCCATTGTGTGGGCAATAGAGGGTTGGTATTGCCGAAGGCGTCTGGTCCAACAAAGGGGAATTCGATGTTCAAACCTGGATCAGTCGGGCTTAGCTGCGCGACAGGCACTGCATAGCTGAAAGCAGTGGTTGCGAATACGGCAATCATGCCGATGGCATTGCGAATCAAAACTGTTTTCATGGGTCTTCTCCTAAAACAATGAAAAAAGAAAAGTACAAGCAGCCAACCCGTAGACAAGGCGCGTAATTTTGCATCGCGATGCGATCGATTGAATCTCGCAATGCCATATCATGATCGCCAGTGATCGACACGTTCTTGGCCGCTACCAAGTGCCTGTTCTCGCTCCACGTTTATCCTCTGTCACCCTCGACTCCGAATCCGGCCCCGTCGTCGTTCGACGATACATCGCCGGCCGCACTAGCTATCCGTCAACTCGCCTAATGTACGTGGGAAATACTTACACCAAGCTGCGCCAGTGACCGACCTTCGATAAATTCCAATGGCATGACCATCTTTTGCTCCTGGCTCCAGGATGAACGATTGGCTTGCAATCGTCCGAGCACCTTCGCGGCGCGCCGCCCCAACTCCACCTCGTCGATGGCGACCGACGCCAACTGCTCGCGGATCGACCCTTCTCTCCACTTCCCCCCAAAGGCCACAATCGACAAGTCTTCGGGCACTCGCATTCCCAAATGCATCGTTTCGAGGTAAACGCGTTCTCCGACATCGATGTCGTTAGCAAATATTGCCGTCGGAGGGTTGGGCGATTGCAGCATGGCCGTCAATGCGCGACGGGCCTGATCGTCGCCGCTAGGTCGAATGAAATCCTCGTGATAGACAACCCGATCTACCGGCAAGGCGAGGCCATGCTCCGCCAGCGATTGCCGAAATGTGGTTTCGTACATTTCGGTGTAACGATACCGCTTGTACGCGACAAACGCTGCATGCCGATGACCACGTTTCACAATTTCCCTTGCGGCAACGCGAGCGACTTCCTCCCATGGCCAAGTGATGACGGTCGCCGCAACGTCTTCCACTCCGCGGTGGCAAAGGACGGTGGGGATGCCATGTTCCTCCAACTGGCGAAGCTGATGAATCGGTACGCCATCCGTAGTAGGCACCATCGCAATTCCCGCGACCCGGCGATCGATCATTTGCAAAATAGCATCTCCCTGCCGTCCGAGCTCGTTGCAGGTTTCGCAGATTGCAATGGAATGCCTTGATGTACCGGCAACCTCTCCGAACCCCTTGATCAACGATGGATACAAACTTCCTCGCACATCTGGCAAAATTAGGCCAAAAACACCCATGGACGCTTCTCGTTGGAGCTGGACTTCCCGCGTCACAAACACGCCACGCCCCTGTACGCGTTCGATGAATCCTTGACGAGCCAAATCTCCGAGGGCGTGCCGAACCGTATTGCGGCCAACCCCAAGAGACTCTGCAAGCACTCCCTCAGCCGGCAAAGAGTCGCCGACCTTGAGCCTTCCTACCGCCATCTGCTCCAGGACAAATTCCCTCACTTGGCGATGCTTGGGCTGCCGTGTATTTCGAAAAATCTCAGTACTAACGGACATATGGAGAGCTCCACCGTTTCCTGTGTTGTTCTAATCCTTGTATCAAGATATACCAACGATGTCAAGAAAAATTCTTCAAATCTCACTATCTATTTTCGTATAACCCAACCAATTTGGCTTCTGTCACGCTATCTGTTATTCTATAGTTATACCAGTTTTAGCACTGCGAAACTCCATGTCGCACAGTCCCGAACAGCGTGTTGCCGGGAGTACATCTTCCAATCACCTCACGGGTGAAGTAGGCGTTCGCCTACGAGGCCGCATGAGAGCCTTCATCTGGGTAGACACAGGCAAGACGATACACATTTGACGGTTGCTCGCTTCACAGAAGAAGGCGAATTAGGGCCGTCGCTTCTTTCGCATTCCTTCCCGCCGCCCATGTTTCTCGTGCTTCTGCTTGCGAGCATCCGCTTTGATTGCCCGCAGGTTTTTTGCCTTGCCGCGGCTGAGTCTTGGCGGAGGAGCCGCGCGGCCTTTCTTTTGCACGATGCGGAAGTCGAGTTCGCGGCGGTCAATATCGACTCGAGCGACTTCGACGCGGACCATGTCGCCCAGGCGATAGGAGTTGCCCGAGCGGTGCCCTTCGAGCCTGTGGCTACGGCGGTCGAAACGGTAGTAGTCGTCGGCCAACGTCGCTACGTGGACGAGTCCCTCGGCCGGCAGATTGACGCCTTGCACGAACAGACCAAACTCTTCGACACCAGTGACGACCGCGTCGAGCTGCTCGCCGACGCGGCTGCTCATGTAGATCAGGAGCTTGAGCTTCGCCAGCTCGCGCTCGGCGGCTTCGGCTCGCTGCTCGCGCTCGGAGCAATGTTCGCCCAGCGCCACGAGTTCGCCCATGTGGTTGGCGGGCTTTCGTTTTGCAAGCAACAGATCGATGAGGCGATGAATGTGCAAGTCTGGATAGCGGCGAATGGGCGAAGTGAAGTGGCAATAGCAATCGCTCGCCAATGCGTAATGGCCTTGTTCTTCAGGGCTATAAACGGCCCGCTGCAAGCTGCGGAGTACAGCATAGTTGACGGCGTGCTCTTCGGCGCGGCCGTGGATCGAGCCGAGCAGCTTTTGCAGCTCGAAGCGGCTTTCGAGGCTGCCGGTTTGGAAACCGAGTTCGGCGATGAACTCGGTAAGGGCTTTCAATTTACGCGAGTCGGGGTCGGCGTGGATCCGCCGCAGAAATAGCATGTCGTGCTGGTGCAGCGTCTCGGCCACGGCCATATTCGCTGCCAGCATGAATTCTTCGATGATCTGATGGCTCTCGGTGTTTTCGACGACATGCGCTCCTTCGACGCGGCCATGCTTGTCGAGATCGACCTTCACTTCTTTCATGGTCAGTTCCAGCGACCCACGGTCGAATCGGCGGCGGCGCAAAACCATCGCCAATTCGTGCATGCGGGCGAGCAGGCCATGAACTTCAGGCTTAAGCTTACTGCGCCACGCTTCACGGTCTTTGAGGAATTCATCGACTTCTTCGTACGTGAACCGCCGCTTACTGCGAATCGCGGTGTTTTGCAAATCGACCGCGGTGCGGATGCCTTCAGACGTGAATTCGATGAACGCCGTTTTGGTGTAGCGAACTTTTTCTGGCTGCAGGCTGGCGAGATTGTTTGAAACGATCTCCGGCAGCATGGGAATGACGCGATCGGGCAAATACACGCTTGTCGCTCGTTGAAATGCCTCACGATCGAGCGGCGTCTTGCTGCGAACAAAATGTGAGACATCCGCTATATGAACGCCGAGCCGCCAGTGGCCATTTTCGAGCCGATCCAGTGAAATGGCGTCGTCGAAATCGCGGGCATCAACCGGGTCGATCGTGATGACGGTTTCACCGGTGAGATCGAGTCGGCCGCCGGTCGATTCGTCGAACTTTTCGGCCTGTTTGCGAGCGTCGTCCAGCGCATCTTCGGCGAACGGACCTGGCAGGTTGTATTCGCGGATGACCGAGAGCGTATCGACACCTGGCGCTCCTTTACTGCCCAGCACTTCGGTGATCACTCCTTCGCCGTCGTGAACGTGCGACGGGAAGCGGACCATTTCGAAGACGACCTTGTCGTCGGGTTGAGCGCTTTTCGCGCCGGGGTCGCCTACATACACTGGCTTCGAGAACAGCGTACCGTCGACTTGCACATAGCCGTTGCCTGCGGCTTCGAAATAGGTGCCGACGAATTGATGCGTCTCGCGCTCCAAGATTTCGACAATGTCACCTTCGGGATTCGGCCGGCGAATGTCGCGCTTCTTCGAAAGCGCCACCAGCACAGTATCTCCAGTGGCAGCGTCCATCGAATGATTTGCCGCGACAAAAATATCGCCACTACGATCTCCTTTGGTGGCAACGCCGACAGGGCGCACGAAGCCGTAACCAGCGGCCATGCGCCGGAAGATGCCCGTAACTCGGCCGTCGTCAAGTTCGGCCCGCGATGGTTTGGCGCGACGCGACGGTTCTTCGCGGCCTTCCGCTGCCCCGTGTAGCTTGTCGGACTTAGGCTTTGCGGTAAGAGTCTTGGCGGGTTTGTTGACCGGCACGACAAAGTGTTTTTCGCCGTAACCCAAAAGGCCACGTTTGACGAGCGACTTGATTACCCGCTTGAGCTGGCGGCTGGAGTCTTCATCCAGCCCTAGCCGCTTGGCAATCATCCGCGGTTTGATCGGTTTGTAAGTCGGCTGGCCGACAAAATCGAGCGCAATCTGTTCGAGTTCAGAGAAATTCATGGGAAGAGGATGCGGTAGGCGGCAGGCGGTGAGAAGTATCGCTGCCGCGATGTGTGTGATGCGATACGTTTTTCGCAGACGAATTTTTCCGCCCACGGTGCGGTTGAATTCTGAAATCTCTTCGCCGCTTCGCTTGCTTTCTTCAACGACAAGTCGCTCCTCGAATCTGGAGCCAGCCTGGCGTTTGGTGCGGCATCAACTCGCTGGGTTTGAGGATCTTCGCCCGTCGCCCTTCTCCGTTGCAGTGAACCGTCCTACCGACCTCCGCCAGGCTCTTTGACATTTCCTTTGTACAATTTCCGCCCCAACGATTGATGGTATTGCGTCCAAGGGCTGTCGAGATTTGCGTCGTCACGCATCAGTTGCTGGAAATTGTGGATCTTGGCGTCCAAATTATCCAGGTGATGCAGCGCGACGGCTTCCAGCGTCATCGGCAATTTGGGAGCGCCGAACTGGTATTCGCCATGATGGCTGACAATCATATGTTTTAGCCTGAGGACCGTATCTGCCGGAAAAGGTTCGCCCGAAAGTTCCTCGGCCTGGCGCACTTTGTCGTCGAGCATCGATATCGCCAGGATCACGTGCCCCAGCAACTGCCCGCTGTCGGTGTAGGCGAAGCCGCGGTCGGACGAAAGTTCCTGAATCTTCCCCATGTCGTGCAGCAGCACGCCCATTAGCAGCAAATCGCGGTCAATGGCCGGGTAGCGATCGACGATGCGGTCGGCGACTTCCATCAGGTTCACCACATGTTCAAGCAATCCACCGGGATAGGCATGATGGTTTTTCACTCCCGCGGGCGATTTGGCTAGACAATTCATGAATTCGTCGTCGCTCAAAAAGCATTCGGCCAGGTTGCGCAAATGTCCGTCGCGCATTGATCGCAGCAATTCCGCTAGCCGGCGGGCAAGCTGGTCGATGTCGGCCGGCGACAGGGCCATGAAATCGGCCATGTCGACTTCTTCGGCCTGTGCCTTGCAAACGCTGGTCGCGATCAGTTGCAGGCCACCCTGATAGACCTGCGTCGCCCCTTCAACATGGATCAAATCGCCGTCTTCAAACGACCGGTAATCGGTCTCGCTGGCGTTCCACATCCGGGCACAGATCGAACCAGTGCGGTCGGCCAAATCGACTTGCAAATACAAGTTGCCGTTGCGGTTGGGGCGCAACTGTTTTTGCGATGCCAAGAAAATCTGAGAAACGTTCTCCTGCGAACCAAGGTCGCTGACAAATCGGCGGGGCATGAAAAAATACTTTGTTGCTTTGCGGAAATGGCATCAATGAAGTTTGAAATGACATTGTACGCCGCCAATGAATATTGCGAAAGCGCGATAACCCCAATGCGCGGGGCTGATTTCTCTTCAGAATTGGCGTCCCCACGGATTGGAGCCTGCTGTGACGAAAATGGTGCCGACTGCCCCTAATGCCGCAATTCCTGTTGAATTCGAGACGATGGCAATAGGCCCTCCGGGCGGAATCGCATCATCAGCACTAACGCCAACCCGAAGATCATGAATTTCCAATTACTAAAAGTCAGCAGCCGGGCAAACGCATTCGCTAGCTGATTGCTATCGGGCGAAACCGATTTTGCCCACTGGACGGCGCTATCGAGGATGCCAGAGTCCTGAATCCACGAGTCGATCTGCGGCGACACAATGTATTCGAACCCGAGCAGCAGAAATACGCCCAGCAGTGTGCCGCGGATGCTCGCCAAACCACCCAGAATAATGCAGCAAAGCATGATGATCGAACGATTGAAGTCGTAGGCGTTCGGATCGGCGGTATTCGTCAGTTTGGTGGCGTACAAGCAGCCGGCCAAGCCAGCTAGTCCAGCACTGACGGCAAAAGCTGCCAATTTTGCTCGGGGCACATTGACGCCCATGCAACTGGCGGCCAGTTCGTCCTCTCGAATGGCAACCCACGATCGGCCCAGCTTCGAGTGTTCCAAGTTTTTCAAGAGCAAGACGACGATTGCCAAGATGAACAGCGACAGGTAGAAGAACAACCGGTAATCGAGATCCCACTTGTTGCTAAAGCCGAACCAACCTGCGACGACAGCCAGCCAATCAGGCAAATGGGGCGGTGGAATCGGATTCAAGCCTTTGGTTCCTTTGGTGATTTCTTCCAGATTGCGCAGCGTCACCTTGACTACTTCGCCAAAGCCCAGCGTGACGATGGCCAGATAATCGCCACGCAGACGTAAAGTGGGAGCACCAAGGATCAATCCGAACAGCGCGGCGCCAAGCGTGGCCGACAATAGCGAAACGAAAAAGCCGACCTGAAACGGATAGGAATTGACGGTGAGAATACCGGTGATGTAGACGCCGATGCCAAAAAACGCGGCAATCCCCAATTGCAATAGTCCTGTATAGCCAACTGCCACGTTCAGACCGAGCGCAAGAATGGCGTAAATGAGCAAGTCGGTCAGCTTGCTGCCAAATAGATTGCCCCACGTCGACTGGACGGGAAAAACACTTCGTACCAATGCGCAAAACGCCGGGAAAAGTGCGATGGCCAAGAACGCCAGCACTTCCCACCGCGGCAAAAACTTGGTCCAGCTTGGCTTCATACCTTTTCCCGCGTGCGTTCACCGAGCAGGCCGGAGGGCCGGAATATGAGAATCACAATCAGAATTCCAAAGATGATCGCCGTCGCCCAACGAGCGCCAACGTAGGCCGCGCCCAGCGAGCGGACCAGGCCAATCACCAGGCCACCCAGCACCGCGCCGGGAATATTGCCGATGCCGCCTAGCACTGCCGCGGTAAAGGCATACAGGCCGTTGATATAGCCGATCTGAAATCCAACCGTATTGATATACAGGGCGTAGATCACGGATGCGAAACCGGCCAGCGCGCCTCCCATTGCAAATGTATTGCCAATCACTCGCTCGACGTGGATGCCCATCAATTGCGCGGCCGTGGGGTTTTGCGAAACGGCACGCATTGATTTGCCGAGCCGCGTATACTTCACCAGCAACGTCAGGCCGAACATGATTGGCAAAACGGTGAGAGTCAAAAACAGGTCCTTCACTGTGAATTCCAGTGTGGGATCGCTGAAAAAATCGGTTCGCGGTACTAGGCTCGGCACGCTTAAGTCGGCCGGACCTTTCCACAACAGGCCGATGTTTTGGAAAATGAACGATACACCGATGGCTGAAACGAGTGGCGCCAGCTTTGGGGCGCGGCGCAGCGGTTTATACACAATGCGATCGACGGCCAGATTCAACGCTCCGCAAAAAACGGCGGCGATCGGAAATATTGCCAGCAGCCCGACGGCAATGGCCCCGCTCGACGCATCCGGAGTATCCAGACCAAAGGCGCTAATGAGCGTCAGTGCGAGAAACGTGCCCAGCATGAACAGATCGCCGTGGGCGAAATTGATCAACCCGATGATGCCATACACCATCGTGTAGCCCAGAGCAATGAGCGCGATCAGCGCGCCATACGTCAGGCCATTGATGCACTGCTGCAAGAAAAATGTAAACCAGTCTGGAGCAGTGTCGGCGACAGCCAGCAGAGGAAGCATCGTGCAGGGGAAGAGGGGTTGGGGTTCAGGTTTCAGGAGTTGGGCGTCGGCACATCTCGAGCTTCATCGATACCACATCTCATCGAGCGAATCGTCCGTTCATCCCTTCAATTCGTCAACCTGTATGTCTACTTGCCGATTACAGATCAATCCTGAACGCTGAACCCTTAATTTTTTTCCTCTCCCAGGATCCGCACAAATTCAAAATCGCCGTCGCGGACGATGCTGCCGCTGAGCTTTTTAAGCGTCGTATCGCCGTTTTCGTCGAACGACCATTTTCCCAGCGCGCCGTCGAAATCTTTGATGAGAAAAGCGGCACCCAGAATTGCCGCTCGGTCCTTGACGCCCGCTTGGCGAATGGCCTCGAGTGCCACTTTACCGGCTTCGTAGCCATAAATGGCGTAGGCTTCGGGCATACTGCCGTATTTTTCTTGGTATTTTTCGACGAACTCCTTGCCCTTGCCAACTTGGTTTTTTGGTGGTAGTCCACCGAACGTCGCGTAGACGCGGCCATTGGCGTTTTCGGGGCCGGCAGCTTCGATGAATGCCGCTTCGTAACAACCATCGGGAACCATCAGCTTGCAATTGAGTCCGGCGGCGACCATATCTTTGCAAATTTGTCCGCCTTTGGTTTGTGTTGTGCCGCCAAAGTAAATCATGTCGGGATTGGTCGATTTGATTTTTGTCATCAGCGGCTTAAAGTCCTGCTCTTTCTCGTCGATGCTGTCCTGGCCAAGCACTTCGATTTCCAGTTCTTGGCAGCGGTCGCGAAAAATGTCGGCCAACCCTTTTCCATACACCTGATTGTCGTCCAAAATGTAGGCGCTCTTTATTCCTAGCTGATGCGCCCAGTCGGCACCATAGGAGCCTTGCAAATCGTCGGCAGGCACGACGCGAGTAAAGTTTGGCTTGCCGGTGGGACGATAGACGCCCGGCTCGTTGTCTTCACCTTTGCCGGGCTTCGTCAAGCCAACGGCCGATACTGCGGGGCTGATCATCAGCAAGCCGACATTATTGAGAATCGGCATTGATGTTTTTGCCGCCCCCGAATTATAGGGGCCGATATATACCATTACGTTGGGGTCGTTTGCGGCTTCTTTTGCATTGGCGGCTTCGCTTTCGGCCGTCCACTGCCCGGCAGCGGCGGTGGCGTCATCGAGATCGGAATACTCGATTGTGAAATCGCCTACTTTGTATTCGGCCTCATCGAACGCCATTTTGATACCATTCACAATTGTATCGCTCTGCTGCTTCGCACTGCCGGTACGCGGCAGACTGGAAACAATCCGAATGGCGCCCGATTTGGGCGCGTCGGGGTTGACTCTCAACGTGGCGGTAGTGCTGCCCGACGGTGTCGAACTCGAAGTATTGCAGCCGCAAATGCAGGCTGCCGCGGCCGTCGATGCCCATACCGTCCAGAAATGGATTCGATGCATATTCGTGCCCTCCAAGCGATTAGGATCATTCAGCCATGCGCCATTGTAGAAATTTGTCACGCGGGGTCAATTTCGCCAACGTCGATCGAACCTCCCAAGTTCCTGCACCTATTCGGGCAGCGGCTTTCCCTTGGTTTCAGGGCAGAACCAGATTGCCAATAGCCCCAGTAAGTAAATGCCGCTGAGGATCGAGCCTGCCATCGGAAAGTTGCCGTCGAACAATTTCATCAAATTCGCCGTTTGTAGTGTGCCGATGGCGGCAATGATTCGCCCAAAATTGTAGGCGAATCCCTGACTGGTCGCGCGGACTTTGGTCGGAAACAGCTCCGGCAAATAGAGCGGGAAAAACCCGTAGAACGCCGCCGTCATCGCTCCGGCTGTGAACATCGCGAAGAGAAATTTCGCGTCGAACTGGTCGTTGCCCAGATACAAATACAGTGCCGATACGAACGAACCGACGCAAATTAGCGAGTATGCCATCCGCCGCCCCACAACGCCCGCTAAGTACGCCGCTGCAATCGTGCCAACAATCGCCCCGAGCGCCGAATAGATTTGCGTATACTCTTTGGCATGCTTGAGTGGATCGGACTGCAAGCTTTCGGCGGCCCAGCGCGGCGCCCATTGTAAAGCCCCCCATGTTCCCAACAGCGCAATACCACTGATCAGCGCACCAAGCAACAGGTTCCGAGTATTCGTGGCGCGGCTTTCCACGGTGAGTGCGCCGGCTTGCTCTGCCCGCCGCATGTAGCACCACACGGGATACGCGTATCCAAAGAATGCCACGGCAACGCCCATGACTGTGCCGATGATTCGGATAGCGGAATTGTTCACAAGCGGAGTCCAGCAGAAGATCACCGAACCGGCCCCGCAGCAGCCGACCAACACACCAATTAAATCGCGCGTTGCCCAATGAGAGGTGGCGCCTTTGTCGCGTTCGTGCTGCCAACGTTCCGATTCTGGCACAAATAGCCTGATCAAGAAAACCAGCAGCGCTGGCAATGCCCCGGCAATCATGAGCAGCCGCCAAGCCTGGTTGGAAGTCAAATAGTCGATCGTTGTCTCGCCTAGGCCAATTCCCCGCATCAACTCCTGCACGTCGCCAACGACTTGGAGCAATCTCAGGCTAAGTATCCCCACGAGCAAAAAGCCGACATTAGATGCCGCCCCAATCATACCGGCTACAAAAGTGCGCGACCGGTCGGGCCACAGCTCGATGACCAGTGCTACGCCCAGCGACCATTCGCCCCCCATGCCCAACGAGGCGACAAACCGCAGCACGGCAATGTGCCAGGCTTCGGTCGCGAAGCCGCAAAGTCCGGTGAAGATTGCGTAGGTGACAATGCTAAGCGACATCGCCCGCACGCGACCAATTCGATCGCCGAGCCAACCAAAGATCACTCCACCGGTCGCCGCCCCAACCAGAAACACGGCCATGATCACGCCAAACCAATCGGCCGCCTGGTCGCTTTTTGGACCCAGCAGCGCCGCCAGCGCCGGCTTGCCGATGAGTGGGAACATGCCCATTTCAAAGCCATCAAACAGCCAGCCCAGAATGGCAGCAATCAGTGCCATCCATTTGCCGGCGCTAGAAGAGGCGTGGGGAACAGCAGTTGAATTGATCGGTTTTGACATGAGAGTTCAGCCGCAGTTTTTTGACGCGAGGAGTGATTAGCGGTCGAATAGGACAGGTAAAGCTGGGGTTTGATTGGATCATCCAAATGTGCGGGAGCGATTAGAACGCGTCGATTATTCCAGCAATTGCTCACGCTTTGGCTCTGGCAGCCAGCACGACAAGATCAAGCCGAACAAATACACGCCAAATCCGATTAATCCCGCGGCGAATGCCATTTTTTCGGGATCGGTCTTGCCAGGAATAAACTGAAGCGTGGCAATGTTGCTGGCCAAAAACGCGAACGATGTACCAATCATCCGCCCGCCGATATTGGCGGCGAAGCTTTCGCCAGTGCCGCGCAAATGCAACGGATAAACTCGCGGCAGATAGTTGCCCCAAAAGCTGAATTGCCCGACGGTGAATAAAGCAACCAGAAACATCCCCACCGCGAACGAACTAACGTGCCAACTGCCGATTGCGAACAGTTCCTGATTGTTCATTGCCAAATAACCGAAGACGATCGGCATGACAATGAGGCCAGGAATCTGAAACACTCGCAACAACGCTCGCCGGCTGACGATGCGAATGACGAGAAGCGCCAACAAAAACCGCCCTGCGAGACCACCATATTCTTGGACTTTCGTGTAATTGGACGCAGCGGCTTGTACGATTGGCGCGGAGATCGGTCGGCTTGCGATCGCTATTTGTTCGGCAATAATTTTCTCTTGCGCTTCCGGCGGCTGTCCTGCGAGCATTTTCTTGACTTCATCCGATGCCAACCGCTTTTTTACCATCGTCCGAGCCTCATTCGTATTGAGTGCCGCTGCTATTTTTGCGGAAACGTCGGGCATGCCAGGCGCAATCTGCGGCATTTGCTGAATCGCCCCAAATGCCGCACCGTAGCTCAGCGCAAACATTGCCGTCGTTATGATTGTCGTGTGGCGAAGGTCAGGGGAGAACAATTCCGCCAGGCTTGGCCGTTTCAGCGTGCCAGCATCTTTCTTCGACTTCCACGATGGTGACTCCGGCAAGAAAGGACGGATCACAATCAACGGAATTGCCGGGATCAAGCCCGACATCAATGTGTAGCGCCAGGCCGCATGCGGGTTTTGGATTTCGCCCAAGAAATCTAAAAACTGCGGCAAGCCGATCGAAAACGGCAGATCGGCGGCATGCTTCACGGCGAGTCCATTGGCGTACGCGACAAGCAGACCGCCCACCGAGCTAAACGCTTGCGTGTATCCCAATACTCGTTCTCGCTGCTTGTGATCGGGAAACAATTCGGCCAGCCATGCGACGGCGGCGACAAATTCGACGCATACGCCAATGAACGTCGTGCAGCGAAAGAACAGCAATTGGTAAATGTTCGTCGAAAAGCCCGCCGCAAACGCCGAAAATGCATAAATCAAGATGCTCCACGTAAGCACTCGGCGCCGCCCCAGCCGATCTGTCAAATATCCGCCCAGCAGACCAAAAATTCCGCCCGCAAAAGCGGGAACAAAGAACAGCATACCTCGCCAGTAGGCAAACGATGGATCATTGGGAGACGGCGAAAATCCAAACTCCATCAGAGCCGGCCGCAACACCAGCGGCAGCATCAGCAGTTCATAGGTGTCGAACGCAAATCCAATGACTGCGATGATACAGACGAGCCATTGTACGGCAGTGAGCCGCGACGAACCAAGCGTCGAGTCGATCATGGGCAGGAGAAACGTACGAGAGGAATGCGTGGGCGCAGCGGCCGGGAACGACGATTCTAGCAAACTCCTCGCCACTTCGGCAGTCCGCCATCGGGTCCGGTGTGAGCGTCAGATTTGTAGGTAAGTCGGCCGTTAGTTTGGGTGATCTTTCCAGAAGGCTTCCCAGAGGTTCGATTCACTGAGCCAGAGGGCTCGTAGGTGGTAGAGACTGTCCGCTCCCTCCGCGCCCCACCGCATTCCGCTGCACTTGAGCCGTTCGGCCACGACCGTTTTGCAGGCGGCTTCCACCGGCCCCGAGCCAATCTGCCAGCCGTTCTTCCGAGAGCGGGGATCATCCATGCGATGCACATGGTTGCGGAAGGATTGCGTGTGCTCTCGATGGGATTCCCGGACCGCAGCACTTCGTGAACTCCAATCAAGCGCTTCCAGGCGCTACAGCACCGCTTGTCCGCCTGGATACTTCAGTCGATGACATTGCTCGTCCAACCAATCGCTGCGTTCGGCTTCCGCCTGACCAAACCAGGCATGGCTGAATTCGACCAGATGTTCTTTGGCATGCCAGAAGTCGAGGATGCACTCGGCGCGAGGGAAGTTCACGCGGAAGAATTCCTCCAAGCCGCTGCCCCCATCGGACAACGCCACTTGTTGCTGGGCCTCACCAGCTCCTGCGCCGCGGGCGTGAAGCCTCGCCCATCCACTCCCAACGTCTGGTCCCAAGGAAACAAACCCCGGCCGCACCGAGCGCAATGGTCATAGGGTCGCCGGAACCGGATGCTTCCCAACAGCGTGGTGGCCCGTTTGGGACGGCGATTCACAAACCGCGCATCCTGTTGGCAATGGGGGCAGACTAAGCTAGCACCCTCGTATCCGCCTTTTTTTTGCCGCTCGTCGGCGGCCGCTTCCAGCGACTTGGCTCCCAGGTGATGCACCCGGTCGCGGAGTTCGTACTCCGTCTGGCCGAACAGTTCGCTGTCCGGCTTGGAGGCTAGTAACCGAGCAATCCGCATGCGTTCCTCATCGAAAAACGGTCCCAGCCGCTCGAAAATCCGCTCCGCTTCCGATTGCTGCGTTGCGCCCACCGATTCGTCGATCACCTGCTGAGTAGACATCACCGCCTCCGTGAATGCTTGAAAGTTGCCCCCCTTTTGCCAAACCTCCTTCAGCAGAGCAAATTTTCCACCTACTTTCCAGACGCTCACACCCCGATGACTGGCCAAAGCACCGTTGCCGAACCCCGCGCGACCGCCCATAATTCAGCAGGCATGTCGAGTTTCCCACACTCAAGAAGGCATTTCATGACTCTTACCCAGCGTGAAAAGCAAATCGCCGAGGCAGAAGAACTTCTCGGCGATCGCCGACAAAATGTCGGTTTTGCCAAAGGTCTGTTCTTTGGCACGTATGCCAATCGCAAGTTGCTGCCGTATCCCGATTTACCGGCGGACCAGCAAATCGCGGCAATGGCCGACGAACTACGAGCGTTTTGTCAAACGGAAATCGACCCGGTCGCCATCGACCGCGAAGCGATGATCCCGCAGCGCGTGATTGAAGGTCTCGGCAAGTTAGGCATGCTCGGCGCGTGCGTTCCGGTGGAATATGGCGGCCGCAGCCTATCGCAAACGCAATACTGCCGATTGCTCGAAGTGCTCGGCGGACACTGCGCCAGCACGGCATTGTTCGTCAACGCGCATCATTCGATCGGCCCACGTGCCGTCGTCCTTTTTGGCACGCCCGACCAACGGCAGCGCTGGCTGCCAAAATCGGCGACCGGCGAATGGATCAATGCATTCGCGCTTACTGAACCGGAGGCGGGCAGCGATGCTGCGAACGTGCAAACCACCGCCACGCCCACCGACGACGGCCGCGGCTATGTCCTCAACGGCGAGAAGCGCTGGATCACGAACGGCGGCATTGCCAAGGTGCTCACAGTCATGGCGCGCACGCCAGTTCCTGACAGCGAAGCAACGAAAATCACCGCGTTCATCGTGACTCCCGACATGCCCGGCTTTGAAGTCCTCGAAGCCCGCATGCCCAAATGCGGCGTGCGCGGCAGCGCCACCAGCCGCCTTGCGTTTCGACACATGTTCGTGCCGAAGGAAAACATTCTCGGCCCGCTGGGCAAAGGTTTGAAAGTCGCCCTAACCGTCCTCGATTTCGGCCGCGTTACGTTCGGAGCCACTTGCACGGGCGCGGCCAAATTCTGTTTGCGAAAAGCCTCGCAGCACGCCGCCACACGGATCCAATTCGGCCAACCGATCGGCACGTTCGAACTGGTGAAAGAAAAACTTGCCTACATGAACGCCGGCGCTTTTGCCATGGAAGCCGCCACGTATCAAACTGCGGCGCTAATCGATTCGGGCGAAGACGACTACATGCTCGAAACGGCAATGCTCAAAGTGTTCGCCACCGACACCCATTGGCGGATCGTGAACGACACCATCCAAATCTTCGGCGGCAAAGCCTACTTCACCGACGAGCCTTACGAACGCATGATGCGCGACGCACGCATCAACATGATCGGCGAAGGGGCCAACGACGTGCTGCGCGCGTTCGTCGCCCTGGTTGGTATGCGCGACGTCGGCCTGGAACTAAAAGGGGTTCTTGACGCTCTCTCCAATCCGCTCCGCCATTTCGGCAAAATCGGTGGCTTCGCGGGGCGAAAGCTTGAATCGCTGTTCCGCGCTCCCGAAGTCCACGTCCACAACAGCCAGCTTCAATCCGATGCCGACCGTCTCGGCCGCAGCGTCGCGGCACTGGGGAGCAACGTTGAAAAGTTGCTGCGCACCTATCGCGAAGACATCGTTGATCACCAATATCAACTCGGTCGAATCGCCGATGCCGTGATCGAACTTTACATTAGCGGCTGCGTCCTTCACCGGCTCGATGCGACGCTACATTACGCCGAAGCTGGCGGTGACGACCATCAAACCAAACGCGATCTTGTTGCCGGCCGCTACTACCTCCGCAGCGCTGAACGGCAAATTAATCAGGCCCTCGCGAACCTCTGGAGCAACGATGATGAGCTGATCACGGAAGCGGCAAACGCAGTTTTGCCGTAATGGTGCTTCCCAAGTTTTCAGATGGCGCTGGAATAAATCGTGCGAATTGGGTAGCACTTTATCGAGAAGCGTATCGCATGACACTTTCCGCTGATCACCTGTTCGAGGACGAAATCGACCTACCGACGCTGGAGCCACCTGGATCCTCCAATCTCCAACCGTCAATGGACCTCGTGCAAACTTCAGTTTGCAACCTTTGTCGTCCCGTAGCGGAAGTTTGCAACGGCTTTTCATTTGCCACGAATTCGGTGGAAGGTCGATGAATTCGCGAGCACTCCAACGGCTCTTCGCCATTGGCAATCATGTGACGGCTGCCTTCAGCACTGGCGCACAAGCTCGATCGCCGACTCGCGTGAGATCGCTTCGAATTGCAGCACGTCACCGGGAAACATTTGGGCGAAGCGGTCGAGATCAGCCGACGCCACGACCGCGATTTTCGGATAACCGCCAGTCACTTGACCATCGCGATGCAGCACAATGGGTTGGCCATCGCCGGGAACTTGAATCGCGCCCAGCGGTGTGGGATCTGAAATGATGTCGGGGCTGTTGGCGAATTCAATCGCCGGTCCGCTCGTTCGCAAGCCCTGGCGATCGGAATTTGAGCTGAGTCGATACTCGGAATTCAGGAAAGTATCGATGCCGCGCGGTGTGAAGTAATCGGTTTGCGGGCCAAGAATCACGCGGATGCGATGCGGCGGCGAAAAATTCAGCTTTAACGCTTCGTCGCAATTTTGCGCCGATCGTTGCAGGACTGGAAGTTCGCGCTCGATCGACAGGATATCGCCGGCCAGTAGCGCCCTTCCCATCCGCCCTTTCGAGAATACCGATTTGGACTCGAGGAAAGTGAGAGCATGAAATCCTCCGCGAATGGCCAAATAGGCACGACAGCCGCTGATTCGCCTCGGAAAAGTTAGTCGATCGCCGGCAGCGATTGCGAAGGCCGTCCACATCGGCACCGATTTCTCGTTCAAATGCGGATCTAAGTTGCCGCCGCCAATGGCAACCGTAAGAGACGTAATCGCTTCGGCAACGAACCCACCCAAAGCGATTTCAATCGACGCTGCGCCGGCTGAATTGCCAACCAATCGATTGGCGACGGCGTACGATGATTGATCCATCGCCCCCGATGGCGGAATGCCGTATCGGCGCAGCCCTGGCCGACCGGCGTCTTGAATTGTTGCCAACGATCCCGGCTTAATGATTTTGAGAACTTCATGCACGGCTTTCATTCATGTCTTCCCCACGCTCCGCCGTGAGGCAAAATCGAGGGAGCTACCACCGTCACGGTGGAGCGTGAAGGGGACAATCCAACCAGCGGCCGGACCACTGTTCCGCCTCGTCACCCGACACGGCGGGGAACTCGACTAAATCGCCAGGCCGAATTGCTGTCGGCGGAATTCGCGCTGGGTCGTAAATACTCATCCGTGTTCGACCGAGGTAGTGAAATCCCGATGGCATCTCAATTGGCAATACGACGGCTTGTCGGCCGGCAATGCCGACCGATCCGGCTGGCACGCGCATTCGCGGTGTAGACCGTCGTGGCACATTCAGCGGCCTCGGAACTCCTCCCAAATATGGCAAAGAGCAGAGAAATCCCAAGCAATAGACCGGGTACTTCCGGGTCGAGAACAGCGTTACGACATCGTCCGGCGAACGCTGTACCTCTGTCGCGACTTGCCACAAGTCGGGGCCGTCTTTTCCACCGTAAACCGTGGGAATCTGAAATAGTCGCGGCTGTGGAAGCTCGATCGCCTGAGCATCGAACTGGCACGAATGAACGGCTGACATGAGGTCGGACAAATCCGATCGTTTAACGTCGAAATAAACGATCAGCGAACGATAGGCCGGAATAATTTCGGCCACTCCTGGCAGTTTTGCTTGTTCCAAAGCAAAGACCAATCGTCGTACTCGAAGGTTGACTTCGACACTGATTTCCGGCTCGAACTCGACGAGCAGGGCGTTTTCGCCAACTGGTTTCAGCGTTGGAATTTGAGTTTCAGTCATCGCGGCTCAATCGACTGATTTCGAAAACGATTTGACCGCAACGCTTCGCCGCTCACATACATCGCGAACGACTTGCGCGATTTTCAATGCCTGCGGCGTATCGCTGTGAATACAAATCGATTCGAATGCAATTGGAATTCGTTGGCCTTCAAGAGTAGCCACCGTTTCGCTCTCGAACAACTGCGTGATTCGATCGTCGATTTTCACTACGTCGTCGATCACCGCGTCCGGCAACTTCCGCGAGACCAATGAGCCGTTGGCATGATACGCTCGATCGGCATAGAATTCTCTTACCACTCTCAGTCCCATTTCCGTGGCTGCTTGTGCGGCCACTCCCGCCGGCGACAGCCAAATCAGATGCGCATCAGCGTCTCGCGTCGCTCGACACATTGCCTGGGCCAACGAATCGTCGGATCGAGCCATTTCCACAAGCGCCCCATGCATTTTTACGTGTTGTAGCGGCTGATCTGCCGCATTGGCAAACGCTGAAAGCGCGCCAATTTGATACAGGAAGTCGGCATAAAGCTCGGCGGCCGCGATGGCAATGGGATGGCGGCCAAAACTTGCGCGGTCGGCTAGCCCTGGATGCGCACCGATTCCCACGCCGTACTTGGCCGCCAGTTCCACCGTGCGTTGCATGATCCGCGGATTGCCGGCATGAAACCCACAAGCGATATTGACTGAACTGACGAGCTTGACGATTTCCGCGTCGAGCAGGCGTGCATCGTCGCCGATCAGTTCGCCAAGGTCGCAGTTGAGATCAACGGAAGTTTTCACAGCACGTCGGCGATCGTTTGAGCGTTCACGGGCTCGATGATGCCGCGCTCGGTGATAATTGCTCGAATCAATCTTGCCGGGGTGACATCGAATGCCGGATTGTACGCACGAACGCCAGTCGGGGCGGTTTGTCGACCGAAGCCGTGCGTGATTTCTTCGGCAGGGCGCAGTTCAATCGGAATTTGCTCGCCGCTGGCAATCGACAAGTCGAACGTGCTGCTTGGAGCCGCCACGTATAACGGAATGTTGTGAGCCGCAGCCAGTAGCGCAACACCGTAGGTACCGATTTTGTTGGCCGTATCGCCGTTGGCCGCAATCCGATCGGCGCCGACGATCGCCGTTTGCACGCGGCCCTCGCGCATCACTTGAGCGGCCATCGAATCGCAAATAAGAGTTACGTCGATGCCGCGCCGCTGAAGCTCCCACGCGGTGAGTCGAGCGCCTTGAAGCAGGGGCCGCGTTTCATCAGCATAGACGTGAATGCGTTTATCGGCGTCGTGCGCAGCAAAAATCACGGCCAGCGCCGTGCCATAATCGGCCGTGGCCAGGCCCCCGGCATTGCAATGCGTCAGCACGCCTTGACCATCCTGGAGCAGCGCCGATCCAAACCTTCCAATCGAACGGCTCATGTGCTGGTCTTCTTCGTAAATCGCGTGTGCTTCTTTCAGCAATGCGGCGGCAATTTCTCGGGGAGGTGTTTTTCCGCGATGCCCTTCGGCGCATCGCTTCATTCGCTCAATCGACCAAAAGAGATTGACCGCCGTCGGACGGCTGGAAGCCAAGTACTTGGTCGCTTCGTCCAGTCGATCGAACCATGCCGCTTCGTCAACCTGGGCGACGGCTTGTATTCCCAAGCACACCCCGTATGCCGCTGCAATGCCAATTGCCGGTGCGCCGCGAACTCGCAAGTTGCGAATCGCCTCCCAAACTGATTGCGCGTCGCGGCATTCGATTTCAACGAATTCGGTTGGCAGCCTCGTTTGGTCAATCAGCACGAGTTGGCCGTCAACATCGCCGCACCAATGCAGTGTCTGGAGTGATTTGGTGCTGCTGGCCATCGAAGGTGCCTTATGGAAAAGTCTGACGACCTCAATTTGAATACGGAGGAAACAGTGATCCGGCCTCACTCTCTCCGACGGCTCCGGATTGCATGGTACTATGCTGCAAAGCGATTTTTCAGCGTGATCCCAAATGTCTCGGCCACGGCTCGATTGGTGACTTCACTATCGATAATGTTCACTGCCTGGGCGATCGGGCGGCTGATTTTGGCCGCTTGCTCAATGCCGTGCTTGGCGATTTGCAGCGCCCAGGGGAGCGTGACGTTGCACAGGGCGTAGGTGCTTGTGCGACCCACCGCGCCGGGCATATTCGTGACGCAGTAGTGCAACACTTCATCAATCATGTAGGTCGGTTCGCTGTGCGTGGTGGGACGGGCCGTTTCGACGCAACCTCCTTGGTCGATCGCGACGTCGATAATCACGCTGCCGGGCTTCATCAACTTCAATTCGTCGCGCTCGACCAGACGCGGCGCTTTGGCGCCGGGAATGAGCACCGCACCAACCACAAGATCGGCGAGTTTCAGATATTCGCGTACCGTGTGGCGATCGCTATATAGCACGTCTACATTGGCGGGAGTAATGTCGTCGAGATACCGCAGTCGATCCATGTTCACGTCGAGCAGTGCAATGTTTGCTCCAAATCCTGCGGCGACTTTTGCCGCGTTCGCTCCAACGACCCCGCCGCCCAGAATGAGAATATTCGCCGGCGCCACGCCGGGCACGCCGCCTAGGAGAATGCCGCGGCCCATTTGCGGCTTTTCCAAATACTTAGCCCCTTCCTGAATACTCATGCGCCCAGCGACTTCGCTCATGGGCGTGAGCAGCGGCAAGCGTCCGAGTTCGTCGCGCAGCGTCTCGTAGGCCACGGCGGTTGCACCGCTGGTCAAAAACGATTCGGTCAATGTTCGATCTGCCGCAAAGTGAAAGTAGGTAAACATTACCTGCCCGCGGCGCAACATAGCAATTTCTGCCGGCTGCGGTTCTTTGACTTTTACGATCATGTCGGCTACGGCAAAAATCTCCGCGGCCGTATCGACCATTTTTGCGCCGGCAAGTTCGTACAAATGATCGGGCAATCCCGAACCGACGCCTGCATCGCGCTGTACGAAGACCTGATGCCCGGCGCGACTCATTTCCTCAACGCCCACGGGCAGCATTGCTACCCGATATTCGTCGCTCTTCACTTCTTGCGGAATTCCGACAATCACTGGCAATTCTCCGATATTGAAGGCTTCAGTTCACCGACCGTGCAAAATATGTCAAGGGAATAACAAATACCACCAAATTAACTTGCCAAACCGAGATTGCATTTCAACAAACTGCGCGCATTGCGCCAAGAGCGCGAGTGACGTAGGGTTTTACCAGAAAACGGTTTACAACGACGGCGAACCTTGTGGACGCAATGGGCAATCAATGATCCAAGGTCATGGACGCTCGGAAAAAGGTGTGCGAAAATAGAACCAAATCATCCGACGAAGAGGAATTTCGACGACTCGGCATTCGCTAAGTCTCGCGGGATTGGTCAGAGAAGGCAGTTGCCGTGCCCGTTTTTTCAATTCGACCAAATAGCAACGTACCATTTTGGGAAAGCAAGATGCTTGTCATCGCGCCGCCAGCTTCGAATTTGTCAACTTTGATTATGGCTAAGAACAGTAAATGGATCGAAGCCAACTGCAAGGATGAACCGGTCAGCCATGTCGCTTGCCGCGTGATACGATCTCGATTGAAAGCTGTTTGCGGTTGGTTGATCCAGGCAGCGGAAGACGACTTGCGGGGTGGCGAGAGCGTGCATCAATTGCGCGTTGCCACACGGCGCGCCATGGTGGCGATCGATTTGTTCGAGCGGCTACTGCCAAGGCGTCGGAGCAACTGGCTCCGTAAGCGATTGAAACAGATTCGCAAAACCGCCGGTCCGGCGCGCGATTTGGACGTGATGGCGAAGCGTCTTTCCACCGATGTGGATCAGCGCTCAGCGGGGGACGATATGGTAGACGGTTTGACGGCAATGCTCGAGCAAATTGCCGAGGCACGGTGCGATGCGCAAGCAGACATCATCGAAGTTCGTCGCAAATTGAAGAAAACGGGATTTTCGCGACGCGCAAGGAAATTGGCCGACAAGGCGCACTGGCGAGTGGATGAATCGCTCGAACCGACATTTCACTCGGCGGCAGCCGCGACTATGCGTACGATCGTGACAGAATTCTTTGACGCAGCCGAGTCCGATCTCGATTGCACACAAGCGCTGCACGAGATTCGCATCGCGGCAAAACATTTGCGCTATGCGATGGAAGTTTTTGCCGGCGTATTCAGTTCTGCGTTCCGCGGCGAATTGTATCCACTGATCGAACAATTGCAGGAACAGCTCGGTACGGTCAACGATCATGCGACTGCGCAACGACAATACTCGCAGTGGCTCACCAATCACGATTGTCAACCACAGCGATCCATCCTACAGAAACTCATTGCCCAGGAAGCGGCGGCACTCCAGCAATCCACCGCAGCGTTCCGCCAATGGTGGACGTCGCAGCGGGCCGCCGATCTAAAAGCCCGACTTTTGAGCGAGATTTCGCCGACGGAAGCGCGGTGCGCGTGAAAGGCGAGGATCGAGCAGGCGCCAGATTTTAACCGATTCTACTTCTGCTCCTTCAGCCATTCGAAAATTACCCAGCCTACTTTGCCAAGCGTCGCCGCGGAGCATTGTGCCGGCGTGTCGGCTTGAGTATGCCACGCTTGATAGGGCCAACCGATGATGTCGCACGTTGGGATATGTGCGATGTCGTGGAGTGGAATGTGGTCGTCGGTGACTTGTTCTCCGATCTGCGCTACGAATTCGCGCACCCCGAGGCGAGCCGCCGTTGCCCAGATTTGTTCCACCAGCGGCAGCGTGTCGCGCCAGCCGGCGCTGTTGGATTCCTGAAAAAACCTCGCGTTTCTTCCACCCACCATATCGAGCACCACGCCCCAGCGATATTGATGCTCCGGTGGATCTGCGAAATACTGCCTAGCAAAATGCGCAGAACCGAGGCAATATGGGTCGCCTTCGCGGAACACCAATTCTTCGCCGTCAACCAACAAGAAATCGACGCCAAGTGGGCTGTCGAATTTCGGCATGGCCTTACCCAATTCCATCAGCACCGCCACGCCGCTACCGCCGTCATTGGCGCCGATAAAGTTGCCGCGGGGATTTCGCGGATCGCGGTCGGGCAAGGGGCGGGTGTCGTAATGAGCGACAAGCAACACTCGCTCTTTTCGCTCCGGATGCCACTGGATGATCAGGTTGGCCATTTGTACGGCCCCGCCTGATTGTGGATGCCGCGCTTGAAATTCCTGCTTCGTGACGTTCGCCCCTAGCTTTTGAAAATGCTCTACGAGCAACGCTTGTTGCTCGCGCATTCCCTTCGACCCGCTGTATCGTGGCCCGATCGCACATATCTGCTTGAGATATTCAAACGAGGCAGCTCCATCAAAAGCAATTTTGGGCGCCATGCGAGCGGGAGGCGCTGCTTTGGCAGCCGTGGTGGGCGGTGCGCCTTCGCAACCCGTCGCGATGAGCAGTACGACAATCCATGTGATACGGTAGGAAAACAGCAGCATTCGAATATTCTACGCAGACGCATTGATTGCGGGAAATACCAATCAAACGCACCCATAATTGGGCACACAATGTATCTACTTGCCCGCATTCGACTTTGCCACGATTCCGCGCTCAAATCGGCGGCCGACGAAGTAGAAGCCGACAGCGGCTGCGGCCATCATTGCCGCCGTCAGGGCGAAAAAGGTTCCCGGCGACACCGTCGGCAGGCGCCACTCTTCCGTATTTTCGGCCTTGCGTCCGCCGTAAAATTGGAACAGCCCCGAGTTGACAAAATTTGCGATCGCCACCGTGAGCAAAAAACACGCAGTGACGAAGCTTTTCATCCGCGGCGGGGCAAAGGTGTATACCAATTCCAGGCCCGTGCCATAGACCAAGACTTCGCCGATGGTCAATACCGAGAAGGCGGCGACATACCACCCGATTGAAACGTTGCCTCCTGAGATTTCCGACAAGTAACCAGCCGCTGCCATCAAAGCGGACGCCGCACCGGTAAACAACAGCCCGGCGAACATCTTTCTGGTCCGCGTGATGAATTTTGCTTGCGGATCGAGTCGCGCGAAGGCGAAATTGAACAAGGGAACGAACACCACGACCAAGAACGGATTAATCGCCTGCAACGCGTCGGATTTCAGCGGTTTGTCCATGAACCATAGTTGCGGCAGGGTGACATGGTCGCGGAGAAAGTAAATCCACAGCGAATCGTTTTGTTCGTAGGCGATCCAGAAAAATACGATAAACAGAAAGATCGCAAAGAGCGACTTGAGCGTTGCCCGTTGTTCGCTCCGCTCCGTCGGTGTCGCCAGCCGGTGTTCGATTTTTTCGACGGCGTAAAAAGGTTTTCCGGCCGCGAAGACTGCCAGCGCTGCGACCATCAGCCAGGCGGGAACTTGAAAGGCCGCCGCGTAACCCCACTTATCGCGCGCAAAAGGCAACGCCGAGGTGGAAATAAACGAACCAATGTTGACCGCGAAATAAAACCACATAAACGCCGCCGCGCGAAGCTGATCTTGGCCCGCGCGCTGTTGATCATAGGTCAGCCCCATCAGCGTCGAGACGTTCGGTTTGATTACGCCGCTACCGCCAGCCAACAATGCCAACGCCGTAAAAACCGCCCACTCCTGCGGAATTCCCAAGATAAAATGCCCCAGCACGTAGGGGATCGAGAAGCCAATGATCGTCCAGTATTTGCCGAAAAATTTATCGGCAATATAGCCGCCAACAAGCGGCAAGAAGTAGACCGCCATCTTGAACCATGACTGCACGGCACCCGCCAGGCCGTCCGAAATGTTCATTTCATTGGTCAGATACAAAGGCAGCAGCGTTTTCATGCCGTAATACGAGCAGCGCTCGGCGAACTCACCCCAAAAGAAGAACCAGAATCCGACGGGATGATGCACGCCGGGAGCCTGCGCCTCGGTAGACGCCGGCGGTGGAGAAGGACCGGAATCGCTTGTCAACGGGACAACCCTTGTGGAGCTGAGAACGCGTATTTGGAAAACCGCGATTGTAGCCGCGTGGCGACGCTCGCGCCCACCCGGCAGTATACAATTTGCAACTCTCGATTTTCGGTTCGTTGTCGGAGCAACGAGAAAAGCCCGGAGGACTCGCGTCTCCCGGGCTTGTTTACTAGCGCACGTAGAACCTGTCAACGGCAGCCTGTCGTCGCGCTTGGCACGCGGCACGACTGGCCGCGTGGCCGTTTAGCAGGTTCCACAGCAAACCGGCGTGTTGTTGAAGCAGACATAGCAGCAGCAGCCGTTTTCGCAGCACTTGGCGCAGCAATCGCAGCACGCTTGCAGCATTTCGCAGCATTGCTTATCGCCGCTGGTGCAAGTGATGCAGCAGCCGTCTTTCGTGTACTCGCATTTGCAATGGCAATTCGCAAACGAGCATTTGCAGCACTCCAAGCCATTGCACGAGCAAATACAACTGCACAGCCCATCGCAGAGCATCTTGCAAAGATTCTGCAGCGTCGCGCACGACATCTCGTCGTCGCATTTGCAGTGCAGTTTGAATCCGCCGGTGCATTTTTCAAACTTGATCTTGCAGCGCGGCACCACGCACATGTTGCCGGCCACAGGGGCTGCCGCTGGCAGGCCGGTCGGTTGCCAGGAAGGCATCGCCGGCGCAGAGGCTGCCGAGAATCGTTCCATCATTACAGCAGACATGCAAAACTCCTTTTGTAAGGCCACTCTCCGACTCATCGCGGCAACTTGCCGCGCACGCTTTTGAGATTCGAGATCCCAAATCCCAAACTTGAAATCTCCGGCCAACTCGCGGTACACGCTTCCGGGTTGTTTCGGAAAGCTGCGCCCGGGCAAAAGAGGAAATCCTCCCGCTCTGCGGATCGGCGTCTCGCCGACCAATATAGGCCAGTTCGAAGAAACGCGACAAGAGAAGTTTCGCGTGGCGCAAAGTGTTAGGGCTTGCAGGGAAGTGACGTGAGTGATGGTTTTTCGGTAGGAACGGACGGTACTTCACTTACGCTCGTCAGCATTCGATACCCTAGGAATACTGGCCAGAGCGGCGTCGTTGCTAGCGTTGCTAGCTAGCAGGCGCTTTCACGGATGAAAAAACCCTTCGATGAATAATCGCATTCGATCATTTTCGCCGCTGCCGGAGACAAATACGGCGGGAGCCAACGGTTCACGGTTTGAACTGATCGAGCCGCCTGCTCCACAGCGATCTGGCCCCACAAATGTTGCCCAGCTTTACGAGATAGCCTTTCTTCACGCTAGGGCACTGGTTGAACAGCAGCGCTGGGAGCGCCTGCTGCAAAAAATCTTTGAGCAGGGTGAGTAAGCGCCATACGAAAAAGGGCCTGAAGAAGGGGAAATTTTTTCCCGGCTGAACTGCAAACCACCGACGTCGGCGAAGGGAATCTCCTCCTGAAATCGCTGTTCGGATTGGCTCAACGATCCGCAGTGGAGTTGCTTCGCCGTTTCCAAACCAATCGGTTCTCGCCGGCGGCCATAGCTGCGGCTACGATTCTTCGGCTCTTCGAGCTACTTCAGTCGCGTCGGGGAAGAATACGTTGATCGCCGTCCGAATTACCACCACGCCGTCGGGTTCGGGCTGAAGGTCCGCAAGTCGTTCGACGAGGTGCGTCAATTGACAACGACCATCCGGCCATCGCAAGTTCATTGCGCGCTCGGACTCATCGAGCAATTGATAAATCCTCGCCCGCGACACCTCCAATCGCTGCGAGATCGCCCGTACGCTCGCAGCTCCCAAGCGAATCGACAACCGGCTTTCAACGACGCGTGCTACAACCGTTCCGCAATCGATGGTCACTTGTCGCACCAGCGGCGTCAGCAACGATTCTCGCACGGCTTGCCGCGTGACCTGCTGCGGCTCTGTCATCGACTGCTGAATCCACTGTTCGATCGCAGCGACAAAAATTGGGGTTAATCGAGCGCCTAAATGGGAGGTTGGCCGCAAGCTTGCTACGATTTCATACACATCGTGCATGGCTTCCAGTACCGAGCGCACCCGCTTTTCGCCATACGTTCTTAAGCGACGAATATCGATCAGAGATTGATTGAGATACCAGTCGAGCGGCGTGGTCCAAATCGCGGTGGGCAAGGACTGCAAGCTGGTTGCAACGCGGCCTATCTTTTCGTGCTGAGCGCCGGCGGTGCGAATCGCTTTGGCCCAATCATCCCACATGTCCTGCGAAATCGCGTTTGGATCGAATTTTCCTTGCGGGCAACAGCAACGCGAGTTGTCGCGCTGCTGGCGTCCCACAAGCTTGGCGGGGTCTGGAGCAGCAGGCTTCCGCTGGGCAACGCGCGCCAGCAGTTTAATCAGCGACTTCATCTTCTTGTGCCCCACGCCCGCAGTGGCCGCCAGGTCGTCGAAGGATGTGTCTAGAACTTCGCCAAGCGTGCGGCCCAAGAAGGCGTGCGGAAATCGGCGATCACTCGGCACAACCCAATAGGCGAGCGATTTTTCCCGATCTTCCGCAAATTGTGCGGTGCCGAGCGTTTTTCGGAGACCCTGAAAGCTCGAGGTACATCGATAGTACTCAATCGAAGACGGTTTTCTCATGCTGCTGCAATTTCCAATGTCTGGTCGGCGAGCCTCACCATGAAGTGATTTCCTCTGTTGCCATTACGCTGATGGCCGCAAATAAAGACCAAGGGATAGAGAACTGCGGCAAAAACAGCCGCACGTCTCGATCGGGTCTCGGCACGACTCGCCTGCCGGGAGCTGGTCTTCGCGCAATGCGACCGTTGCCTATTGCTAGGAGTCTGTCCGGGAACTGAAGACGACAGTCAATTCGATCCAGACGGGTGAGGTGGTGGTAGCGCGCGAGCGGTTGCGAGGCAAATGAGTGGCGCAAATGCCTCGGAGTCTGGGGAAAGG
>JADZDJ010000239.1 GCA_020851115.1 Pirellulales bacterium | reverse complement strand
GGATGACAATACCGTGTATGGCAAACCTGGAAATGTACATCGCACATACCAAATTGCCGTCCTTTCGCAATTGAAGTTGCGTGGATTGGGTAACTGCCTATTTCCTCTAAAGTTAGCGCTGGCCCTGCCGAATGCAAGAACTCATTCCGCGTTGTCAGGGATTGGGTAGCAGCCCCTCTTTGATCCGGTCGCCGTAGGTTTTCGACGCGGCATCGTTTTCGTCTATTTTTATACTGGAGACTTCATCCAACGCGGCGGCGATTTTGTCCTTGGCTTTTTCGTTCTTTCCCAAGATTTTACCGAGCGCATTGCCGTAGTCATTTCGCGTCTTTTTGTCCTTCTTGCCAACGTGGCAAGTATTGCATTTGGCTGTGGCGAAGGCTGCGGCCAATTGCTTCTTTTCGGGATCCTTGGAACTCGGGTCGATATACTTTTCCTTAAACGCATTATTGTACTGCTGCCGGCCGTGCGCCGACAAAACGCAAATTCCCGAAAGCACGACAAACGAAATAGCAGTCAGTGACGGAACCAGACCAAACTTCGTCATACACATTTCTCCTAAAGGTTGGTTAGAGACTAAACATTGGCTAATCGCCCAGCAGGTAGGTTCACACGCCGAGCAATTTTGTAGTGGGATTCGCACGCACGGTGGGCGAATCGTTGGGTGGGAACGGCATTGATTGGGCCGTTGCTAGTGTGATAAACGCAGGCGTCGGCACTGTCAAGCTCCGGCAGGATTGCTGCGCTCGGAATTGGGGATCGACCCTGGGCTTGCCGATTGGGTGGCCGACGGCGTTTCAATTCTCGGAGGCACGGCTGCCGGCACCGTGATAGCCCACCAAAGCTGGAGTAGTCCGACTACAACCAACAAAATCGCCAGCGGCAGCCCCCATGTGAGATGTCGCCGCCACGGTACCGGCGCATGTTCGGCGGTGGACAGCAGCATGAGTCCGCTGGATCCGACAGCCGGGATGCCGTTGCGGTTGGCGAACGCCACCAAATCGGTGCAAAGTTCGGCCGGCGATGGGTACCGCCTGGCGGGTGATTTGGCCATCATGGTGCGGAGGATCGGCAGCAAATCGCTCGGCAGATCGTTGCGGAACGTGCGTGGGTCGGGCGGCTCATCGCCCTGGTGTTGCAGCAGCTTTTGCAACACAGTGCCATCCGGGAAAGGTGGGCGGCCGGTGAGCATGAAATACAACGTGCAGCCGAGCGAATAGATGTCGCTGCGCACATCGGCATTGCGCGGATCGCGGGCTTGTTCGGGCGAAATGTAGTCGAACGTTCCCAGAGTCACGCCACTAGCGGTCAAGTCGTTCCCTGTCGGTTCCACTTGGTGTAATCGCGCCAGCCCCATATCAACGAGCTTCGCCCGATCGTCGGGGGTGATTAACACGTTCGACGGCTTGATGTCGCGATGCACGACATCGCGTCCACTCGCATGTGCCAATGCGTCGGCAATCTGCAGCGTGTAGCTAATCGCAGTCGCCAACGGTAGGATTCCCTGGCGCTCGATCAAATCGCGCAGATTTGTCCCTTCAATGAACTCAAAGACGATGTAATTCCAGCCGCGGTCTTCGCCAACATAGTACACGCGGCTAATGTTTTCGTGGTCCAGACGAGCCGCCGATTGGGCTTCGTTTTTGAATCGCAAGAGCGTCTCTTCATCTCCCGATTGCTCTTGCGACAGCACCTTCACGGCGACGGTGCGGTTGAGCATCGTATCGAGCGCTCGAAAAACCGCTCCCATGCCGCCGCCCCCGACGAATTCATGCAGTTCAAAATACCCCAATCGCTCACCTTCGAGCAGGCGGCCAATTTCGGCAGCAGGAAGCGCGCCCCGCGGATGAGAGCCAACTAGCGGCGACCGGCTAATAATAGTTTGCTGGGAATCAATTACCGCTCCGTCTGAACCGCTCGCTACCGGAATTTTCAGGTTTGACGAACCGCGGTTTTCATCCCCTCTCGCGGTAGAATTGCGTATCGAGGTCGTCACGGCAGGATTGGTCGGATTGGCCGAATCACCTGCGATCGGCCGGCGGCTGGTCGAACGGTCGTCGTAATCCGCTGGCGACGAGGAATCCGAAGGCCGCAACTCGATCGCGGGCGCGGATTGTAGGTTTGGGCCGTGGTTGGACATAACAAACAGTACGGTCGAAAAGCACCCACGGCAATGGGCACATGATAGTGCGATAAAAACTCAATATCTCCCTATTCTAGCTGGACTTAGTGCAGCAGGTCAACGAACGATAAAACGCCGTGGTACGACGACTCATTTGGTAGTATTTGTGTTGTAACTGCGGTTACTTGCCATTTTTCGAAGGCTAAATGCCCGCAACGGCGATGCACACTCCCTATCGTCATGACCGATTCGTCGATTTTACATCGTGCTGTTGTAAGTTCGATCAGGTTTTCGGGCGAAGAGCTTGTCCACTTCGCCATCCTCATGGAGTACCAAATACCGAAGAACCATCGTAAACGATGACCCTTGCTCCGTTGACACTTAAAAACTGTAGGCTCTGTCAGATGGAATCGTCGTGCGAACAGCCAGCGAATGTGCCAGTGGAATGCATCGCGGCGTGTCGCCGAGCACCGGAATCCGTGAATCAATTCGATCGGTTGCAGAAGTTGGTCGAGGAGTAGTCTGGTGTCTGGTGATCTGGTAATCTTGTGGGCTAGCTGACGTCGGACGTCAAAATCGCGATACCCGGCACCGGGCCACCAGACCAGCCACCAGATACTCTGCTACTATGGTTCGCGTTGCAATCCTTGGCGCTACCGGTTATACGGCCCTGGAGTTGATCAAGCTTCTCTTGCGCCATCCCGAGGTGGAAATCACCACGCTCACCAGCCGGCAAGAGGGCAGCCCGCACGTCGGTTCGGTCCATCCGTCGCTGCTTGGGCGGCTGGATTTGAAGCTGGAAGACTTAGGGCCGGTGACTGTTGCCGCGCGGGCCGACTGCGTGTTTAGCTGCTTGCCGCACGGAGTCACGGCTGCGCTCGTGCCGCAACTTTTGAAGACTGGCGTGAAGATTGTCGATTTTAGCGCCGACTACCGCCTCGACGACCCCGAAACATTCTGGCAATGGTACGGAGAAAAGCACCCCGATGGCGAGCGGCTCGGCCAAGTGGTGTATGGTTTGCCGGAGTTGTTTCGCCCACAGATTTTTGGGTCGCAATTGGTCGCCAATCCAGGTTGCTACCCCACTTCCGCCATTCTGCCACTGGCACCGCTTGTGAAAGCCGGCCTGATCGAGCCGATCGATATCATCGTCGATAGCAAGAGTGGCGTTTCCGGCGCCGGTCGCACGCCCAAACTGACCACGCACTTTCCTGAATGCAACGAAAGCATCTCTGCGTACAACGTCGGCCGCCATCGTCACACGCCAGAAATCGAGCAAATCGTGCGGCGAGCGACAGGGCGCGTTTTGAGTATCATTTTTACGCCCCACTTGGTACCGATGGACCGTGGCATTTTGACGACGACGTATTCCAAGCCAGTCGGCAATCTGACGGAAGAAAAGTTATTTGCGGCGCTCCGAGAATTTTATGCGGATGAACCTTTCGTGCGTGTCGTCGATCATCTACCAGGTACGAAAGACACCACCGACTCCAATTTCTGTGACATCACCGTCCGCCTGATCCGCGGCCGTGTGCTGACCATTAGCTGCCTCGACAACTTAATTAAAGGCGCGTCGGGCGCGGCTGTGCAAAACTTTAACCTGCTTTACGGTTTTCCAGAAACGACTGCGTTACTTTAGCCTGAAGGAGTGAGCAGGTGAAGAAGTGAATTGAACTCCCAAACGCAATCCATCAGATCACTTCTTCACCCCTTCACCCATTCATTTCCGCCTTCCCCCCTCAAGAATGATTTTCATTCCCAAAGGCTACCGTCTAGCTGCTGTCCATGCCGGCATCAAACGAAACGCTACGCGTCAAGACGTATCGCTTATCATTTCCGATCGTCCCGCCGCCGCGGCCGGAGTCTACACGCAAAACCTAGTCTTCGCCGCTCCGGTCGCTTACGACCGCGCGCGAACACCGGGTGAAGGCTTTCGTACCGTGGTGATTAATTCCGGCAATGCCAACGCCTGTACCGGCGACCGCGGCTTGCGCGATGCCGAAGCAATGGCCAAATTGGCCGCCGCCGTCGTCGGCGCGAAGGCCGACCAGGCGCTAGTACTTTCGACCGGCATCATCGGCGAGTTCCTGCCCCTGGAAAAAATCGCCAGTGGCATCGGCATGTGCGCCGAGCAGTTGGGCGATACCGAAGATTCTCTCATCGCCGCCGCCCGCGGGATGATGACGACCGATACGACGCACAAGATCGCCGGCCGCCAGGTGCAGATCGGAGGCCGCACATTCCAGATCACCGGCATGGCCAAGGGAGCCGCAATGATCGGCCCCAATATGGCCACGATGCTCGGCCTGATCCTCACCGATGCTCCGATTGCTCCCTCCGATTTGCAGCGGCTGCTATCGGCCGTCGTCGATGACACGTTCAACTGCATCAGTGTCGAAGGGCACATGAGTACCAACGACACAGTGCTGCTGCTGGCCAACGGCGCGGCTGGCGGGGCCAATCTCACTGCGGGCGAACTACCGCTATTTCACGTTGCGTTGCACGAAGTCGCGGCCGAGCTTGCCAAATCGATCCCTGCCGATGGCGAAGGGGCAACGCACCTCATTCGCATCGATGTGCAAGGCTGCGAATCCTCTGCCGATGCCCGCCAGATCGCGAAAACGGTGGCCGACAGCGCGCTGGTGAAAACCGCGATTGCCGGTGCCGACCCTAATTGGGGCCGAATTGTTTCCGCCGCTGGCTATGCTGGCGTCCCGTTCGATCCCGCCAAAGTCGATCTCGACATCAACAGTTTCACGCTCTACCGGGCCGGAGCCCCGGTCGCCTTTGACGCAGCAAGAGTTTCCGCCAGTATCAAAGAAAACCGCGAAACACACATCCTCCTCACTTTCGACGAAGGGGACTCCGCCGTGCGATTTTGGACGACGGATCTGACGGTGGAATATGTGCGATTGAATGCCGATTATCACACGTAAATTCTTCGCAGCTAGGTGGCTAGGCATCTCAGCAGATGCCAAAATCGAAGAGCGCTGCCCTCGGCAACAATACGCAAGACTCCATTGCAATCTGACATGCCCATTCCACCCCATCCGAGCCGCATAGAAACGACCTAATCCGCCTTAGAGGGTGTTTCTTAATTGCTAGGAGTCTGTCCGGGAACTGAAGACGACAGTCAATTCGATCCAGACGGGTGAGGTGGTGGTAGCGCGCGAGCGGTTGCGAGGCAAATGAGTGGCGCAAATGCCTCGGAGTCTGGGGAAAGG
>JADZDJ010000238.1 GCA_020851115.1 Pirellulales bacterium | reverse complement strand
TACGAGGAACTCTGCGAGAACAGCGAAGCGATGATCCAAATCGCCATGATCCAGCTCATGCTCCACCGCCTCTGCCGGCCGCCCAGCCGACAACACCGATGCTAGCAATTAAGAAACACCCTCTTAGGGCCAGATCGCAACCCCATGCGCCAGTGACGACGCCGCGCGAATCTAACGATTCTTCTCGCATACCCTCGCCGGCGCTTCGGACAGGCGCTGAAAAAAATCAGCCCCACAGTTGCCTGCGGGGCCGAAAGGAGCCGGGTTCGTGGGGTACCCGGCCTCACGCGGAAACGATAAACAGTCGCGATGCGCAATGAAAAAAACAGCCGAATCAGTTCAGGGCTTGCAGGCCAATCATGCCGGAGCCGAACAACCTTGAGAAAAGCGTCTACCTTGCAGGCTGCCTCAATCTCCCCTGCCCCGCCGCCTAGCGGCAAAGCGCGGGTTAATTCGTCCACGCCATGCCGCGAGCGGTCAGGAACCTCTTCTCTGCCTTCTACTCCGCTTTCAAGACGACGAAGTTATTGCCCAATTCCGTACGAATTTGGAACATGACTCCGTCTTTGAGCGAAGCCTGCTTCATCGCCTCTTCAAATTCCTTGACGTTCTTCACCGGAGTTCGGCCCACCTTGCAGATCAACATGCCCGGCCGCAGACCAGCTTCGGCGGCAATTCCCGTCCGATCGACGTTGCGAATCACCACTCCGTCGTAGCCCGCGAAAGCTTTGGATTCTTCCGCGGCCAGCTCGCCGACTTCCAGGCCAAGATCCTTGTTTTCGTAGCCGCTCGAAGGCGACGAATCTTGGTTTTCTAACTGCTGCCGCGGATTCAATTCATTGCCAAATTCATCGGGCAGCGACTTGACGACGACATTCAGCGTCACGGCCTTGCCGTCGCGCATCACTTCGACCGGCTGCGCCTCGTTCATCGGCGCTCGCTCGACAAGCTCTTGCACTTCGCGCGGGCTGCGCACTTCTTGGCCCGCGAACTTGACTATCACATCGCCGTCGCGCATCTTCGCGGCAGCCGCCGGGGTGTCGGGAAACACTTCGGCAACGACCACGCCGCGACCCTTGGCAACTCCAAACTGCTGTGCCAATTCGTCCGTCAATTGGCCGATCTTCACGCCTAAATAACCGCGGCTAACCGATCCGTGATGGATTAACTGCTCCGTCACCCACTTGGCATGATTGATCGGAATCGCGAAGCCAACGCCCTGATAATAGCCGTTGTTGCTCGCGATCGCGGTGTTAATGCCGACCACTTCGCCCACCAGGTTCACCAGCGGTCCACCCGAGTTGCCGGGGTTGATGGCCGCATCGGTTTGCAGAAACTTCGTCCGCTGCGCCGATCGCAGTTCGCGGCCTTTGCCGCTGATGATCCCAGCGCTGACGGTTTGCTCCAAATCGAACGGATTGCCGATCGCGATCACCCAATCGCCGATCGACAATTGGTCGCTGTCCCCCAAATAAGCAGCCGGCAAGCTCTTGTCGCTTTGAATGCGAACGACGGCCAAATCGCTCCGCGGATCTGTCTTGATGTCGGTCGCCTTGAATTCGCGACCGTCGGCCAAATGGACGATCACCGTATCGGCGCCTTGAACGACGTGATTGTTCGTAAGCACAATGCCGGTGCTATCGATGATGACACCCGAACCAACGCCATCTTGCGGCGGAGTCGAAAAGCCCTGCCCGCCGTCGTAACCATCCGGCAGTTGCGGCAACAAATCTTCAAACGGCGTTCCCTTGAACGGGTTTTGACCGTTGCCGCGGAATTGGAATTGGCGGTTGCCGCGGGCGCTGACTTTCTTGGCGTTCGTGTGAGATTTAATCGTCACAACGCTGGGCATCGCCACTTGCGCAGCGTCTCGAAACGCCTTTGACAGCGAATTCGCTTGATTCACCGTCGGGTCATTCTTCAAATCGGCTGGCGTCTTGCCGCTTGGTTGCAAGTTGGTGTGGCTGGCGGCGATGGATGTTTTGGCTTGGACCAAAGCCGCATCTTGCCCCTGGACAGGAGTTTGGCGCAGCCCAGCGCCGATGCCCACGGCCACGGCGACGGCAATCGTAAATAGCAAAAATTTGCTGGAATTCGATGGTTTGCAGCAACTCATTTCCGGATCCTCCTCGATCACAGATTTACAGAAAATAGGGGTTGTGACGGCCAATCGGCCGAGACTCTATTAACGCTCTACGACAATGGATTGCGGTCGGTTCGCGGTGCGTAAGGCATGTGTGCCAAACCGGCTGCACAAAACTGGGTCGCAATTCTCCCCGATTCCTTACCAAACACGGCCTGCGCGGCTCAAGGCGGATTGAAATTGACAAAAACGTAATGTGCAACTAGACTTACATCAACCTATGGTCCCAAATCCGCGCCGTCCGTTGAAAAGGGGGACCAGCGGAGACCAATGCCAAGCCCGACGCGCCCTCGTGCCAAGCAGTGGGGCGATTTGCTCGCCACTCACCGTTGCGAGCGTGTCGGGGCCGTGTGAAGTCGTCGCAGTCATCCCCTTTTTCTACGGGCTGCCAGTTTTCTAACTGGTCGCTTTTTGGCGATTTTGACTTTGCATGGCAATTCGCTCTCAGCCCGTGGGGGTGGAGGAGCTTTCCCCCGAACGCATTGCGCAGTGCGAACTGCGCCTTGGTTATACCTTCAACGACAAGGCGCTTTTGTTGGCGGCCCTCACGCATGCCTCCGGCGCGCTGCATCGGCTCAAGTCGAACGAGCGACTCGAATTTTTCGGCGATGCCATTCTTGGCTTTGTCGTCTGCGAGCGGCTGTTCCAATTATACCCCGATTATTTGGAAGGTGATCTCACCAAGGTCAAGTCGATCGTCGTCAGCCGCAGCACCTGTGCAAGAATCAGCCAGTCGCTGTCGCTGCAAGATTTTTTGATTCTTGGCAAGGGGATGACGACGAACCCGCGCGTGCCGGCGTCGCTGCTGGCCGATGTATTTGAATCGCTGATCGCGGCGATTTATCTCGACGGCGGAGAGACGGCCGCGCGCGAATTCATTCTGCGCTTCATGGAGCCAGAAATCGAAGCCGCCGTTTCAGGCGAAATGGGCGCCAACTTCAAATCGCTGTTGCAGCAGCTTGCCCAGCGCGATTACGGCACCACGCCCACCTATGCGTTGCTCGACGAAAAAGGCCCCGATCACAGCAAGTGCTTCAAAATCTCCGCCCAAGTCGGCAGCCATCGCTATCAAGCGGCTTGGGGCAGAAACAAAAAGGAAGCCGAGCAACGCGCCGCCTGCAACGCGCTGTCGGAAATCGGCGGCGACGCAGCGCCCTATCCGTCCGATTGACCAGTTCCCAAATGACCAAGATGCCTCTGGGAAGAGATCAATAGGGCCCTGTCCGCGATTTTGTGCTCGATGGTTTTTGCTAGCGTAGGTTCTTGGGCATTCGTTCCTGGAACATGATGGCGAAGTGGTTCAGGGCTTCCTTCCAGTTGTGGATCGCTTTGGTCCAACGCTTCGAGGCCTCGCCAGTCGCTAGGTAGATCATCTTCAGCGCCGAGTCG
>JADZDJ010000237.1 GCA_020851115.1 Pirellulales bacterium | reverse complement strand
TCGTCGGGGTGGCGTGTTTGGCGGAGCAGGCCTCGAAGGTTTCACGGGCATTGGCGGCGGTTTTGGAACGGTTTCGACCCAATCGTCCATCCAGACGCAGCAAGCGTCGAATGCCAATTTCGGCGTCGCGGGTGGTGCTGGCGCAGGCGAGGCCGGCGGTTATATCGGCCTCGTCCAGCGGCAACAAGAAATTCGCAATGCGCAGTCGAATGTCGCCGCTCTGGGTGGAAGCGTGACACAACTCGATGCCGCTTACGCCGCCGGACGAATCGACAAATTCCAGGTCGATCTAGCGCGCCAAGCGTTCTATAACGCCCAAAGCCGGCTGATGACCGATATCACGAACTACCAAAACCTGGTCGACAATTTCAAGGTCACTTTTGGCATGCCGCCGCAACTGACGATGCTGATTCGCGACCAACTGCTCGAGCCGTTTCAGTTGATCGACGCTCGACTTGCGCCGCTACAAAACCGCATGACGCAAATGCAGGCACACTTAGGGGACTTGATCGTTCCACTGCGCGAAGACGCTCGCGATCCGGCCGCGTTCGGTGCTGCTCAATTCCGAAAGCGGGTCTCCCAGTTGCGGCAGGCACTCTCAGAGGCTCTTGAAGTCCACAGCGCCGTAATTATGCATCTGCCGGAGGTTCGACAGGATATCGCTGAATTCCGCGAGAATGTGCCGCAGCGGCGCGAATCCCTCGAATTGTTGCTGCGCCGCGCGAGAAAGGGCTTGAGCGGCGACAATCCCGCCGATGCCGAATTGGATCGCATTGCGGAAACAGAGTTCTTTTCCAACCCCGACGCGATTCGCTCCGACATCCAACGCCTCGATGGCCTTCCAGACAAGTTAGATGACGACTTGCGGCAGATCCAGGCCGCGCTGGACAAGATTCAACCAGTGCTTGCCGCGCTCGAAAGTGAACTTCGATGGCTGGAGCAAAATGGCTCCGGGGACAATGCCGACGACACGGCCCGACGATTGAATGCGGTGCTGAGCAAGATTCCCGACGAGTTGCTCGACCTGTATGGCTATCTCTTGGAGCTGTCGCTGGTGCAGGCGCGGGCTCGAACGGAGAAAATCGTACTCATGCCAATCGACATGGACTCGAATGAGGCGATCCGCATTGCGCGCTGCAATCGGCTCGATTGGATGAACGCCCGGGCGACCCTCGTCGATCGCTGGCGGCTGATCGAGTTCAACGCCAATGCGCTGGAAAGCGAATTGAACCTGTCGATCAACGGCGATGTGCGCAATGCCAGCGACACGCCCTTCGCATTCAACAACTCCACCGGCCAGTTGCAAATGGGAGTGCAGTTCGACGCGCCGCTGACCCGCCTGGCCGAGCGAAACAATTACCGCCAAGCACTGATCGAATATCAGCAGGCCCGCCGCGACTACTACAACTTCACCGACCGCGTCGCCCAGTCGCTGCGAATCACCCTGCGACAGATTGAACTGGATCAAGCGAATTTTGAGTTACGACGGGCGGCGGTCCGCGTTGCGATCGATCAGGTCGATATCACACAGATGCGCTTGCGCGAGCCGCCGTTGCCGGGCGCGACGACGCAATTCAGCAATACGACGGCCCGCGACCTGGTGAGCGCGCTCTCCGATTTGTTGAACGTGCAGAACGACTTTCTCAGCGTCTGGGTGAACTACGAAGTGCAGCGCGTGATCCTTGATTTCAATCTGGAAACAATGCAACTCGACCAGTTCGGCATGTGGGTCGATCCTGGTTCGTCGATTGGCGAACAAGGAAAGGCGTGCTTCGGCCAATGCTACGATGATGAAGACACCCTGCATGCGGCCGATGCGCGATGCAATCGACTGCTGAAGATGCTGAGACCGGGCGAAGAGATATCGCCAGGCGCGACGGAGGACTTGCCCGCCGGCACGGAGGAATTACCCGCAGGTCAGGCTCAGCCACCAAGCCCCGGAGGCCCTAAGAGAGAAATGACGAATGACTGAATTTGAACTGTGAATGAATGTTCATTGACGAAATTCGCATGACGCAACGAGGTGGTATTCCTAATTTCGATCAGTTCGCTTCATCATTCACTCGTCATTTGTTTTTCAAACGGAGTCCCTGCCAATGCCTCCTCGGCTCTCTCCTCCAGCGGCAGTTCGTAGCACGCCGCTTCTTCACCATTGCGGACCAGTAAGTGCTTGCCTGCCACGGCGGGGTTATTCCATGTTTGGCCTGCGAGAGCTTGGAAACTGGCAAGTTCTCGATAGTTTTCCGGGTCGAACGCCACGAGCGTGACCTGGCCCCATTCGCAGGCGACCAGCAACGCATCGCCGACGCGCAGCACTTGCATCACGCTTTCGCCCCCCTCCCAACGCTTGCGCCCCGTAGCGAGGTCAACGCAGTGCAACACGCCATCGGATGGACCGTAGATGAAGCCGTCTTTGACGACCACATTGTTTTCTTTGGTCATCAACACACGTCGGTTGTGCCATATCTTCTTGACATTCCATTTCCCCTGTTCGTCGCGAGTGATGCCAAACAGCGCGCCGCCTCCCATCGAATAACCCTTGGATACAAAGAAGCGATCGTCGCCGATAGGCACGGTTTGTGACGCGCTGGCGGCCGTGCTGCTGCTGCCATCCCATTTGGTTTCCCACAGCTCTTCGCCAGTTTCGGGGTCGTGTGCTGATATATTGCTTTCGTTGACGATGACGATTTGCCGAACGCCGCCGTAGTGGGCGATGCTCGGCGAGCTGTAGCTGACTTGCCGATGTCCGCCTTTCCAGGCAATTCCGCCAGTTTCTTGGTCGTAGGCAATCAGCGAATGCAAGCCGCCCGTTTTGGTACCACCGCCGGGAACGACGATGATCCGATCGACCACCAGCGGCGAGCCGGCCCGTCCCCAATGGACGAACGTGCTGCTTGTCTCATAGTCGGTTCCCACGTCGGCCAGCACATCGCGTTGCCACAGTTTCTTGCCACTGGATGCATCGAGGCAGCGCAAAATGCCGGTGCCGCCGAGAGCATAGACTCGGCCGTCGCGAATTTATG
>JADZDJ010000236.1 GCA_020851115.1 Pirellulales bacterium | reverse complement strand
GGGTCATCTTCTCCCGTCGGTGGATGACGCCAAACAGTTCCCGCAAGGCGTCTCGCAGTCGCTGGCCGTAAGCTTGTACTTCGCGTCCGGGAAGCGTCAGCAGGAACTTCACGTCGCGGATCAGGTGAGGCGCCTACGAAATCCACGAGATCCAAACTTTCTTGTCACGCTTTCCGCAAGTCTAACTCCAGCGAGCAGCAAATCATGGCTTCGGTCTTCAAGCGAACGAAAAAGGACGGCACTAAATCCGCCGCTTGGTACGTCGCCTACACCGATCATGAGCGCTGACGGCGCATGGTCAAGGGGTTTTCCGATCAAGGCTTGACAATGCAACTCGCGGCCAAGATCGAAACGGAAGTGATGTTACGAAAGCGGGGCATGCCCACACCGCCACAATCCACGCTCGGGGAATTATGGCATTGTGGCGGTCTGGGGAAATCCTCGAGGAAAACGCACAATTCCACACCGCCAGAATGCCAGACCGCCATAATTCCCATACGTAGAGGCGATGGGCTATTCAACCTGCCTGACGATGCCCCAGATTGCCCAGATTACCAAGGGAATGGTTATCACGAGCAGGGATTTTGACCGCACTAAATCGCCAAGGTACTTCCCCCCATTAAGTCGGGCGGGGCAACGTGAGGGCGGTTCGTAATTTTCACACGGAACAAAATGAAACTGGGAATACTACTACTACCATTATGACCCCCCCCCATAAAACCAAGAGCAAACAGGGCCGTGAGGGCTGCATTTACGTCAATACATACGCCCAAATCGCGGAATTTTTTGGCGTATCGGTTTCAACTGTCAAAGTTTGGGCGACGCAATACAACAACCCGCCAATGCCGAAGAGCAACCATCCAAATTTCGGAAAATACGAACTGGGGGTAATTGCCCGATGGGCGCTTTTAGTAGGCCCAATGAGAAGTGCGAAATTCCGCGAAGAATGGATTCGAGATCGTCTGGAGCAGAGCTATATCTAAAGGCCATATGAAACCCCAAAACCGCCCAGTTACGCCCGTTGTTGCTCTACGTTTATTGCGTTGTCCAAGGTGTAGAAGCCTGGACATAAAAACCACCCGCACGGTTGAAAACGCACCGGAGCGCCGGATTCATCGGCGACATTGTCGAACCTACGGGTTGCCATTTGTCTCCATCGCGGATTGATTCCAGAATTTGGACTACTGAACATTTACAATAGTGGACACCCTGATATATTTCATTATTGGAGAAACAAATATGACACCATTCGGTAGCGAAAGCGAGTTCGACCATCTAGCCCCACCCCGCCAGCGGCAGCTGGTTTCAATTGGTTTTTTGTGCCAACTGCTTCAATGTCTGCCGGGGCCTATTTGCACCTTGATGGAAGATAGTGACATTTTCTTTGCTCAGACCGTCGATGGAATTGGATTCGTGAGCTTGCCCGACGCCGAGCGCATCGCTGAAAAATGCCGCGACGTTCGCAAAGAAATTGCGGACGTCCAAACGTCACACCAACGGAACTAGCGATGACCGCACCTATTACATTTACCGCACCCGTCGAAATCCAAGCAAGCGCCGACCGTCCGCCCCGATTCGAGACACTGGCCTATACGGGCGGCGCGATTCGCGTCGGCAGCTACGACCTGCCGATCGTAATTGATTTAAGCGGCCTGTCGTTCAGGAAATCGGTAACGGCGAATTTAGACCACGATTCGGCCAAGAGAGTTGGCCATGTAAATCGGGTTGCCAACGACGGGCGGGAATTGATCCTGCATGGCATTGTTTCAGCGGTGAACGAATCGGTGCGCGAGTTTCTCGAATCGGCCCGTGCGGGCTATCCCTGGCAAGCGAGCGTTGAGGTTTCCCCCGAAAACATCGAAGAGGTTGCTCGCGGCCAAACCGTAATGGTCAACGGCCGTGAGCATACTGGTCCTATTTACATTAATCGTAAAGGTGTACTTTCGGCCGTCGCGTTTCTGGCCAGCGGGGCGGACGATAACACAACAGTTTCAATTGCCGCAAAAGCAGTGAGGGCAAAAAACATGAAAAGCAACAGTTTTGAAGAGTGGGCCGAGGAGATGATCGACGACACGACCCTTTTAACTGACGAACAATGGGCAAACCTACATGCCAACTATCGCGGGTTGAGGTCGAAAACCAACGAGCAGGATCGGCTGGCCGTAGCACCGTTGATCGTCGCGTCGTCCGCCAGCGATCCCGTCGAGGCTGAAGAAAAAAGGCTGCGGCAAATCGAAGCCGCGGTTCGCGGCGATTGGGAAAACTATACCAAACATATTTCAGAACTCAAACTGCAAGCCATCGAGGGGAAATATTCAATCGACGGGTTGCTACAGGAGGTGCGGCAAATCCGCGCGAAAAAAATGGAAGAAGAAACCCCCGTAGCCAGTTGCAGTGGCAGCCGGAGCGGCTACCGCAACGACAAAACCATCGAAGCCGCGCTCTTTTTTAGCGGGCGGGCTGAGCAACCCCGAAAAGCACTTCCACGAACCGGTTTTGGAAGCGGCCGACCGCGTGATTCACGCAGCGAGTTTACAACAAATTTTGATGAGCGCGGCCTGCAACAATGGCTATCGCGCCGTGCCCGGGCAAGCAATTTCCGACGGGAATTTGCGCAGCGTTCTCACGGCCGCTTTTCAGCCCCAAATTCACGCCAGCGGGTTTTCCACTGTGTCGATCAGCGACGTGCTATCCAATACGGCAAATAAATTTGTACTGGATGGCTGGTCCGAAATTGACGATCCTTGGCAGAAGATTTCCTCGGTCAAATCTGTCCGCATTATAAGGAACATACGTTCATTTAATTGCTCGATTCGCTCGAGTTTGAGGAACTGGGTTCCGCTGCGGAAATCAAACACGGCACGCTGGCCGACGACAAAATGACCGTGCAGGCCAGCACGTATGCGAAAATGCTGGCGATTACGAGAACCGACATTATTAACGACGACCTAGGCGCGCTGACAGATATACCAAGGCGGCTAGGCCGCGCGGCCATGCAGAAATTCCGGCGATTATATTGGACGAAATTTCTCGCGGCCGACAGCTTCTTTGACGCCAGCAACGGCAACGTCCTGACCGGCAGCGGGTCGTCGCTCGATTCCGCCGGAACGGGTCTGACGAATGCAATCAAGAAATTCCGCGCTCAAAAATCCTCGACCGACGATGGCGCAAAATTGATCGGTGGTAAGCCCGTAATTTGCTTGGTTCCACCCGCGCTCGAAATTCCCGGCAGGCGGCTGCTAAATAGCGCGGGCATCGTGAGCGGCACGGATGGCATGGTCCCCGACGGCAATCCATTTAATGGCCTTTGCGAGTTGGTGGTTGCAGACTGGGCCGGAACCGACGGCGGGCTGACAGGGGGGAGTGACGTGAAGTGGTATCTGTTTCGCTCGCCCAGCTATGCCCCTGCGATGCTAGTGGCCGCGCTGAACGGCAAGGTCGAACCAACCGTGGAAACGGCCGACGCCGACTTCAACGTGCTGGGCGTGCAAATGCGCGGATACAGCGATGTCGGCGTTGCCCGCGGCGAGCCGTTGTGCGGCCTGCAAGCGGCCGGCACGGCCTGATTGAAATCAAAACAAAATTGGGGTTGTGATTCGCGTCCATCCCCTCTCCTGCCGTCGCCCGCTGCTCCGTGCGGGCGGCGGTTTTTCTTTGCGCCGAGACAATTCTTGCATTAGCTCTCGTATATCGCGTTCCATCGGCGGACGTATTAAACGTCAGACCGACCCGTCCGGACGCAATATACGCGATCTTGTGCAAGGTTTTTTCGAGCCGAAATCGCGGAGCAAGATTCTTTAATACCGAACGGAAAACACTGGGCGAAAAAAGCAACCCAGTGTTTTTTGGGCTTCCTGATGAAAAATCGCACCCTCGGCGTTGCGTCAATATGGCGCTACGTACCTTTGGTACGATCAAAGCACTCTTCCGGGTTGGTTTTCAAAAATCCGTACTGGAATTTTCGAGCGCTTTGAAACCGTAGCGCCGCCGTAGCGCCGAGCCTCTTGCCGCCAACTGGCCAGTCACAAATCGTCGTATTTCTCGGTAAAAACAGTACACTGAACCCAACCCTTTTCGTAACGGCTCTCTCTAAAAGTCTGTTCTGCAACGACCGATCCAGTAAAGAGTTAGCAAGTTCGAGTCTGTTCCGGTGCTGCTCTCGCCAGAATTCGCTCGGATAGCGTTAGCAGGCCGTTGGATTGCCTAAACGTCTCCTCCCCACGATGACAGTATTTCTGTCAAGCGGTCCCGGTTCCCAGCGATATGTGCCTTGATCGAAGGGGTACCCAACAAGTCTTGGATCGCCTCGCGACTGCAAGCTTGATATTTTGACATGATCCAAACAAATTCAACCGTATAGTCGGCTGTCATTTTCAATAGTGATCGACGGACATCTTGAATTTCGCGGCAATCTTGGGGAATCCATCGGCCGCCAGCTTTTGCCAAAACGTGGATTGCCTTCATCTTTTCCCGCGCCGCTGCAGAATCGATGCGTTTTCGATCATCTTGCTCCCAGGCGTGAACGCGCAAGTACCAGCTCATGCCTGTCAGGCAACGTTGAATCGCTGAACATCCGCCGTTTTCTTGGTCATTGGGATTTAATCCTTTTGCGAGCAAGCGCTTCAAGATGTCGATGCCTTTATCTTCGCAAAGATAGTAGGCAATGCGGGAAAGCTCGGGATGCATGGGATTGAGGCGAACTTGCCGGAGTTCAAACACCTCGTAGTGGTTGTAAAGCGCGGCAAAACCAAGTGCTGAGCAACCTTCGTATTCACTGTTCAGTTCGTGTTCGTAGCTGTCATTGCCTCGCTTGTACGGGTCGGCGCCGGCCCAAAGTAAGAGCGAGACCCATTTTTGATTACCTTCTTTGCAATGGTAGCGCAAAGCGATATTGGCTTGCTCTTGGATACGGGGGAACCGATCTCGGTACTTTTTGAAGATTTGTAGCGCCGTACGAACACGATTGCATAAGGCATAAGCGAACGGGTTATCGGTTTCGATGTCCGCATCGCGCTCAATAAAATATTCCATAATCGCCGGATCCCAAGACGCGAAAACCTCGCACATATCGATCGACTTCGGATCAAAGCCATGTGCTACCAGTAGTTCGACCAAGTCGAATCTCCATCGCGCCTTCCACTACGGCCAAGGCGTTGAATCAGTGAATTGACGGACCACGGAGCGCCGATTTGGCCGGTGGCTTTGACATTTCCAATGTCGATGCCTAGTTCCAGTGTCGACGAACATAGCGTCGATCGTGGCGACGCTTCGCGCATCAATTGTTCCGTGTGTTCTGGGTGATCCTCGGTGCGCAGTTCGACAGGCAGCGATTCGTACATTTCCGCGGTTATGGCGCCGCCATCCGCCTGTCGGCTGGCACGGTCAAAGCCACGCAAGTCTTCGATGCACTCCGCCCAGATCTGGACTAAAGGTGAGAATTGTGCCCGTGACGACGTCAAATCGGGAATTGTCTGCGCAGCCAGTTCGGGCAGTGTGTTGCGGATGCCTAGCAAAGTGGGACTGCCGGCCTGGTAGTTGATGGCTAGCTCACGCTTGCTTGTGCCCAGCGACAAACCGTTCGGAAACAGTTTCTGGAACCGCGCCGCGAACAAGCTGCGAAATTGTTCTGCGTGGCGACTGGCAACAACGCTGCTTGGCGACCGTTCGTCATGTTCGGCGATGGCGTAAGCCACCTCGACCGGTAGCGCCAGGTTTCGCTGGGCAAAATAGCCCAAGCAGCAGCGGAACCAGTCATCATCCCACCAAGGAGTTTGTTGGATTGCACGAAGGACTAGCGATTCCGAGACGCCGCTACGATGGATGCTTAAGAAAACTGTCAACCAGAGGAGCGAATTAGCATACTTAGTAAACGATCGGGAGCTGCGATAGATCGAGAGCAGGCGCAGCAGTTCTTGAATGACGGTTTCGTGATCTTGACCATCGACCAGGATTTGGCGTTCCAGGCCGTAGAAGAAAATAAAAACATAACCGATTTCAACATTTGGATCGCGCCGCCCGACGTACAACCAATCCAGGTATCGGAAGCGCTGCGCAGGACTACAATCGTGATAGCTTGCCGTCATAGACGAACTGAGGTGGTGCCGATTCCACGGACGGGTCAGTCTCTTAAATGGGACTGGTGTGGATGGCTTCGAATTGGGCTGGGGTCAGATAGTCCAGCGCTGAGTGCTTTCTTTCGAGGTTGTAGTAGGCGAT
>JADZDJ010000235.1 GCA_020851115.1 Pirellulales bacterium | reverse complement strand
TCGCCCAATTTGCACTCGTGCAGGCAATGACATTTCCGACGGCAACCGTTAATCGCAGGTGAAAAGACAGTTTCACGCAGAGACGCGGAGGACGCGGAGGGCTGACTCTACCGGAAAACTCTCCGCGTTCTCCGCGCCTTTGCGTGAGACAAACAAAGAACTCAAATGTTGTGAGGGATAAACGATGCGCTTACTCATTGCATGTGTTGGAATACTCGTGGCGACTAGTGTGGACGCCGCACCGGCCGGCTTTGTAAAGACGACGATCCCCTTGAATGCTCCGCCTGCGGGACTGGCGTTCGACGCGGCTGGCGTGCTGTATGCACTCGAAGGAGCGGACTCCGGTTTCAACGAAGCAACGCTCCGCACCATCATGCCGAATGGCGATTTTGGCCCGAGCTTTCCGGTCGTGGGCGAAGTATCCGCCAACTTTTTTGTGGGGAGCATGGCATATGACGCGCTCGGCAATCGCCTGCTCATTACCGACAACACGTCATCCGGCCAACCGGTCGACGGCCGGCTGTATGCGGTCGATGCCACGGGTGTGCAGACCACCCTTATCCGCGGCATTGCCAACGTCGCCGGCGTGGCCGCTCGCGACACGGGCCAACTCTTCGTTTCGACGGCACCCTTCGGCAGTTCCGGGGCCGTCTATCAAATCGACGGCTCGACCGCCTCTCCGGTTGCTGGGCTGAGCGACCTTGGCTTCGGCGCCGGCCTGGCATTCGACGCCAACGGCAACCTCATCGTTCAGGACGCCAACACAACCACATTTCGCGGCCGCTTAAAGAAAGTGCCAATCACCATGTCAGGCGGTGATCTCACTTTCGGCGTGCCCGTACCATTGCTCGAAAACATGCAATCGAGCGCGGGAGTTGTTGTGGCCGGCAACGAATACTTCACAACGGGTTCTGGCGGCCTCTACCGCGCGGCGGGTACACCACTCGCAGAATCCGTGTTCGACAGTGTTGACCCGTTCCAATGGGCCACCGCCATCACCTTTGACCCTGGTTCTCAGCCGTTCGAACCCTTCGCCGGTCCCGATAGCGGTCGGCTTGCGTACACCGCCAACTTTGGAGACCTATTCATCACAGTGCTCACTCCCGCCGAGCCGGGCGACTACAACGCCGACGGCGAGGTCGATACGCTCGATTACGGCGTGTGGCGCACTGCCTACGGTTCCGACAGTCCCGTCGCCGATGGCAACCGCGATGGCGTTGTCGATTCCGCTGATTATTTACTGTGGCGGAAACATTCGGCACCGGGCTCGGCGTCAACAACCGCTGGCATGAGCGTTCCCGAACCAGCGGCTAGTGCGTTGATCATCACATCTTTTCTCACACGGCTGTGTCGGCGGCGGCGACCTCTTCGTCACCAACATTTCGTGGGTACAACACCTCCAGCCAGGACCAGATAAGAACCGCCTGGATCATAAAGAAATGGCTCAAATCAATCGATAATCGCGGTAGAAATTGCACCAGCCAGTTACCGACAACGCCAATGGCAATAGCAGCTCCAAAGCTAGCCGCTAAACGGAGCGGCCATGCCCACTTCGCCTGCACCAGGCTACTCAGAAAGACGGTCAGAATCGTACTCCCCACAGTCCAAACCGCGATCCATGGGCTCGCCCGATAGGATTCCGACGAGCTTTTGAGCGCCACAATTAAGATTGGCACGCCGGTCATTACTAAAAGCAAGTGCTTTGTGGCGAACCGCCAGGGCCGGTAGTCCGAACTCCGCATGTATCCGGTAAACAATCGTGTTGGTTTCAACGCCCACAAGAACATTAGGAGCGTCGCGGCGTACAACCAGAACATTCCTGTCAGTAACAGAACTCCCTCGATTACCGAACGTCCCGCTCTGGGTTCCGAGACGTCGAGACTTGTAATGATAATGAGTGCGGCCAGCAGTCCGGCACCAAATGGCATAAGCCAGCGGGACCCCGATCTTGTGCGAAGCAGAACCGCCCAAACGCATAAAGCACTCAGTTGGGCATAAGCCAAGGCCATGAAGAAAGTCTGAATCTCTCTTCCACGACCGCGAAGAACCCATACAGCCGCGACGGCGTCCAAACACAGTGTTGCGGCGAGCAGCAGCCAGCAGATGATCGGTGATCGCTCTTTCACGACGGCGCTCCGACCGGTTGATCTTCGAATGTCGGTAAAGTGCGCGGAATGACGCCTCCCCATTCGACCCAGGCGGCGATCAAGAGCGCCTCGGCAATGAACTCGACCAGCAGCCGATCCGTGATTCTCCAATCGAGCAGTGCATTCAACACCGTCGCGACCGCCGCGCCGACGAGCATGTAGCCGATGATGCGGGCGATCCAAGGCAGAGGCGATGTGGCAAGCAATACGACGCCGAGCGAAACGGCCGTCGGTGCGAAGATGCCGGCCGTCAGCGACATCGATAGCGGCTGGCGGTCGGTCCACGTCGCGCGGGCCACGATGGCCGACAAGAGCGCCACCACGGTTGTCCATCCGAGCATCTGCCGCAACGAGAACTCCCACTTCAAGCCGCACACATCCGGTGCCCATCGTCGCCACAGTGGCGTGCGCACCAGCGGCCAAATCACGACCATCGTCAGCAGCATCTGCAGCGCGGTGCGGCAACCGTAATCCAATGTGGACCACGACCCGAACAATCCGACCTTCGCGCGCAGTACGCTTGCCGCAACGAGAATCGCGGGCGGCAAAAGCCAGGACCACAGACCGGACTGCGTTCGAAATACGACCCAAATCGCGGCCACGCTGACTTGCGCTAGGACCAGCGCGCTCCACACGTTGAGCGTATAGATGAGCCCCAATCGTTTGCCGTCGCTTGTCACGGTATACGCGGCCATCGCATCGGCCGACAAAGTGGCCACAACCAGAAACCAGAAGATAACGGTCGATTGTCGAGGCATATCGTACCGGCGTTGCACGAGAACCGGGCACACGTCAGAATAGTCGGCCAGAAGGAATTAGGCGAGTTCAACCGGTCGCGGTAGCGGAATTCATTCGGCTAGACTATACCTCTCGCGGTCAGGATCGAGACGTTTTCGTTTAACCCGGAGCCAACGGCGACGGCGCTAGGTGTAAAACACTTCCGTCGCCGTTGGCTCCGGGTTAAACGATTCAGTCGGACCCGTGCGCGGTATAATAACACAATTTTTGTTTGTCGCCG
>JADZDJ010000234.1 GCA_020851115.1 Pirellulales bacterium | reverse complement strand
GTTTGCTGGACCATGTGGTCGATCGTGAGTTCGGCACGGGCACGTTCCCAAACCGGGAGATAAGCAGAACGTGCCGCATCGAGTTGGCTCAGCGTGTCATCGATCATGGCGTGCAATTGCTGCTGTTCGCCATAGGGCACGAGGAAGCGTGCGGGCAGGTGGTCGTCGGCACCTGGAAAGCGAGTCGAGACGATCACTTTCTCCAGATGCAGGGCTTCGACCATGGCATAGGGAAAGCCTTCGCGTTCCGACGAGATAACCACCAAATCGGCATTTGCCATAATCGTGGGCACATCCGAACGGAAGCCCACCAGGTGGACCGCTTGTTCGAGACCAAGCTGCCGAATGAGGCCCTCGAGTTCGGGCCTTTGCGGCCCCTCGCCGGCAATCACCAGATCGGCATCGATGCCTCGCCACGCGCGGATCAAACCAGCATACCCCTTGACTGGGGCCAAACGTCCTGCGGCAATCGCTACAGGGCGCGCTGACCGTAGGCCAAAATTACTGGCAAAGAACTGGGCCTCACAGGGTGGAACCTGCAGCGGACGGATGCCGTTCGGAATCACCAGGCTCTGCGGCAACTGCACGCGCTCTTTGATGGCGCGGCTGACGCAAATCACCGCGTCAAACCGACTGAATACTCGATTGTGGCTCTTGAAGCCATGGACCGTGGCTATGCGAGTGGCCGGCTGAAAGTGGCGGATCGTGGCCACCATCCCGGCGGCTTTGTTCGCTTGGGCGTGAATCACATCCGGCCGGAATGACCGCAACAAGCGGTGCACACGCATCAAGGTGAGAGGGTTGCGTCGACTGCCGGAGAAATCGAACGGACAGAACTCGACCGTGTTGGGCAGCGCGGCCGCGTGCATGGGGTCGGCAATGGCGAGCACCTCATGCTCGTTCGCCAAACCGGCACACAAATCAACGAAGTGCTTTTCCAAGCCCCCAACGACCGGTCCACTGGCCATCAGTTGGGCAATGCGAAGTGACGGCATAGACGAAATCCGAGTTGCGAGCGATGGGCAGAAAGCGGGCGAGAAACATAGGAAATTCGCCGACGCGCGGCAACCCCGCCGTGATTCCAGCGGCACGGCTAGCACTGCCAGCATGGCATGTCGCTGGTCTCAAGTCCTCTGTTGGCGCAAACCGTGAGGATTTCTATTCTTCGGCGCTTCAGCACCCCTCGAGCCGATGCAGTCATGCCTTTCTTCACTCGACAACAGCGCAAAGCTTGGCGCCGGCGACTCACCGAGCGCCGCATCGCCAAACTCGCTGACGTACCGACCACCCCCGCGCAAGAGGCGGGTGGCACCGTGCTGGCGATCATGCTGACCAGCAAACCCTATCCTCAGCGGGGCGAAAAAATCTCGACTGATTACGCCGCCTACCTGCGGCCGTGGTGGACCACTGTCAATCGTGTCGGTCTCTCGGGGGTCGTGTTGCACGACGGCTTGCCCGCAGAATTCATCGCCTCTGCCACAACCAAACACGTTCGTTTCGAACTCATGGAACCAGGTGAGTGGCCGATTCTGCACGATCGACATCGTTTGTTCCGCGACTATCTGCAAGCGAGCGACGATCAATACGTTTTCATCACCGACATCTCGGATGTCGCCTTCAAACGCGATCCCTTCTCGCTAATTCGCGCGGACCGCGGACAACATCGGTTGTTCATCGGCAGCGAGCAGAAGAGCATTGGCGAAAGCCGTTGCCTGCGCAAGGAAGTGGCCGACCAGTTCGGCTGCCTGTTGCATGCGGATCGTCAGGTTGTGAATCCTGGTATCGTGGGCGGACTGAAGCACGAAGTGATTAACTTTCTCGAGAAGGTAATCGCCTGCATTGCCGAACAACGACGGCTGGTGAACTCCGACATGTCGATCGTCAACAAAGTAGTCCACGACACATACGCCTGGGGTGAGTTGTTTACCGGCTTGCCTCTGCACTCGCGATTCAAGAAGTGGGAATACCACAGCCCCGCAGCCATTTTGCACAAGTAAGCCACGATGAAGCGCAAACCCCTCGAACAATTCGGCAAGTGGCTTCGCTACCAGGTGCGAAAACTAGTCCGGCCGCGCGTGGTTAACAACGGCGGTTTGAAGCTCTACCTGGGCGAGCACGCCAACACGAGCTACGCCCGCTCGATTTACCGAGATTCCCACGAGGCCGAAGAGCGCGAAGTTGTTTCGCGCAACCTCGACGAAAACGACACCGTGTTGGAATGCGGCGCGGGATTGGGCGTGGTGACCATCCTCTGTTGCCGTAAGGTCGGCTCGCACCGCGTCCACACGTTCGAAGCGAATCCCGCCATGGAGCCACTGCTGCGGAAAAACTTCGCCCTAAACAACGTGGCGCCGCATCTGCAGATCAAGCTTGTGGGCCTCGAAAGCGGCGTAGGCGAATTCTTCATTGATCCGAAGTTCGTCGTGTCGAGCCGTTTTGACCGCCCGGGCGAGCAGGACCGAACACCGCGCACGATTCCCGCGGTTGCGCTGCAATCGTTGATTGATTCAATCCAACCCTCGTTCTTGATCATGGACATTGAGGGGGCCGAAGTGGACCTCGCCAACGAGAAACTTGACCTCGGTTCGCTGAAGAAACTGTGTATTGAAATGCACCCGCACATCGTCGGCCACGAAGCCGTAACCCGGGTCATCGGTCGCCTGATTGCTCAAGGATTTGCCCTTAATTTGCGGGAAAGTAAGCAGGACGTGCTGTTCTTCTCCCGTGCCGCTTAACGCACGCCATCGTTTTGATTTGAGATATACGCTATGCATCCGTCGCTCGACGCCGTGTTCAATGAGACTCTCGCCTTCCTCGAAAAGGAATCGGAGTACTACCCCGAATTACTGAATTACGTGCGCGTGCATGCACAGCGGCATCGTGTGACGTTGCGCACTTTGGAGCAACAGGGGGCCCTGCAAGGCAAGGTCCTGGACTTGGGCGCCGCACCGTTCTTCCTGTCGGAGTGCATGGCCCGCATGGGCATGGACGTCGTGGCGGCCGACTTTGATCCCGATCAATGGCGGTTCCGCAACAAGCTTTCCTGCCCCATCGTGCCCATGGACTGCGACGGCAAGCCCTTCAACCTCGCCGACAATCAGTTTGACGTGGTCGTCATGACCGAAGTGTTTGAGCACTTGCGGTCGAACCTGATCTTCACGGCCAAGGAAATCATGCGTGTCTTGAGGCCGGGGGGCATGCTGTATCTGACCACGCCCAATCTGTTTTCGCTGCGCAAGCTCAGCAAAGTCGTTCGCACGGGATTTGTGAACAACTTGTATGCCGAGTACAGCAGCCTCGATCAGTTGGGCTACATGGGACACGTCCGCGAATACACACCGCGTGAGATTGAGATGTTCTTTGAAACCTGCGGATTCACTCCGGTGAAAGTGTGGACCGAGAACGTCTACAAGAAGTCGAGCGGTGCAATCTGGCGGGCGTTGACGGTCGGCCTGCCGCGAATGCGCGAAACGATTTGCGGACTGATGACCAAGCCGCACACCCATATTCAGATCAACCGCCAGCCGCGCATGGTCGCTCCCGCCAAGAAAGTCGCCTAGCATGCGAACCAGAGAATATCCCCGCCTGGCAGCATGCTGCCGACCCGAATCGGACGAGCTATCCATGTCTGAACCTGCAGATCCCCGTGATGCGGAGTCTCTGCACCAGTACACCCGCGTCTTGGCCGTCGGCGACTGCAATACGTACGGCCTGCACGAGCCGCCAATTGGCAACACAATCCTCGACAAATTCTGCCGCTGCTTGGAACTCGCCGGCTACCCGACCGTCTCGCAGAACCTGGGCTGCGGCATGGCCACGTCGCGTGAAGGCATCGTGCTTATGAACGAGCGTGCCAAACCTGCCGATGTCGTACTCATCAACTTTG
>JADZDJ010000233.1 GCA_020851115.1 Pirellulales bacterium | reverse complement strand
TGGGGCTGAGCGCATTTGTGCTCTCGACCCAACCGACATTGGCGGCTGCAATTTGATAGACCCAGTACTGGGCCGTGCTGGCCGTCGCATTTGATGCGGTGAGCGTCAAGGTTGCATCTCCCACCACATCGACGCCTTGACCGCTCATGCCACTGAGATTGAACCGCAGCAAATCGCGAATACCCGTCGGGCCGTTGTAGGAGCGAATGGTCGTGGCGGCGCCATCGCTGGTGCGCATCCAAATGTTTGGATAGGCCGCGTGGGTTGGACCCGCGGCATAGTAATAAATGGTATTGTCCGAAACACCGCTGTAGCCGCCCAGGTAAAACGTGGCATCCGTAGCGCCACGCCGTAACGAGATCGTGGCCGCGTCGGCCGTGATCGCTGTGACCACGATCAGCACCGCCGCGACATAGAACGGTCGTATTAACTGTTGCATAGTAGTGTCCTTTTTCTTCATTAGCAGTGAAAACCTACTGAAAACGTGTAATTAAACCAAGTGCCTCTTCCGAACGAACAAAAGGTGCATATTCAAGTGCTCAAGTTCATGGGCGATACCTCGCGTGGTGCTAGAACGATGCAAAAAAGACTGCCGTGACAAGCCAAAATCAAACCGGTTGTGCAATGGCCACATCGCCGACTTATGGACCTACTTCTTGCGGCGTGCGAGCAGCCAGCCGCCGACGAATGCCGCGCAGGCGATGGTCGCACTCGCAGGTTCAGGAACAGCACTGATTGCCAAACTGCCACTGCCACTCGTGTTGCCAAAACGGGCCTGCCAAGCGGTGTAGTCGGCCGCGTTGACAACTCCCGGCGTATCGACTTCATTTTGGAGCGGTCCGCCGTTGCGCCAGAGTACGTAGTCGGCGGCATCGACGGTGCCATTGCCGTTGTAATCGCCTGGCACCCCGACCGGCGTGAGCTCGAACTCGAAGGTGAGCGTGGGACGACGCTCCGGAGTGGTTCCCCATTCCTTGCTGTAAAAATCACCGGTGGTGCCCGACGTTGTCATGTAGCGGCCGAGCAGGCCGGCGTTTTGTCCCGGATTGTCGATCCAACTTTGGATCATCGCGGCCGGAATCGTGAAGTTTGCCGTGCCGAGCAAAATGGGAAACGGCTCAGAATCGACGGGGTCCATGTTCGTGGGCATGTTCAGGTAGCTATCGGCCACAGTCGATGGATCCTGGTCAACGAGATCAATCCAATTCCACAAACCGCCCGTATTCGCATACGACTCCGGATCGCTACCCGGGTTCCCTATACTTGTCTGTTCCGACGCCCACTTGACACTGGTTGTGTCTTGAGCAGCAGTGGTTTGCCAGCCGGTTGTGGCAGCGTAAGTGGCGTTATCGATCGACTTGTAAAACCAAGTTGGGTCGCCTTGATTCGACTTGTTTTGGTAGGCAGGGTTGGTATTGGTTGGGAAGAGCAAGCAATTGATGGTGCTCTCCGTCCACCCCGCGTTTGCTGGCGCAATTTGATAAAGGCCGTAATCGGCGGTCGTCGATCCACCAGCAGAAGTGAGAGTCAACGTGGCATTACCCGTCACATGCACGCCTTGTCCGCTCATCGCGCTTAAATCGAAACGGCGCAAACTGTGCGCCGATCCACGGCCCCCTGTATTGCTGCGGAGGGCGTTCGATATACCATCGCTACTTCGCATCCAAACCTCAGGTTCGGCCGGATGACCGCTGCCTGAAAACGGTGCGTAGTAGAAAATCGTGTTGTCGGCGGCACCGTTGTAGCCGCCCGGATAGTACGTCGGCACGGCCATCCCGTGCCGCAACGTGGCCGTGGTCGCGTTCGTCGTAATCGGGAAGAGAAACAGAGCCATCACAACCAGGCTGCCGTGGTTCAGAAGATGTCGCATTTCCATAGTCCTTCTCATTGAGAAATTGGAATCGTTCGTTCGTGAGCTGCGAAAATCAGTTGGAGTTCGTTATTGTTTGCTGCGAGTTTTTTTTGAATGGAAATCAAGCGTCAATTGCCGAGCGTTGGATTGTGATAGCTGCACCGTCAGCGTATTTTCGACAAGTGTTAGGGGAACCGTCTCCGGAATCGGGCCACGCTGATAATCGTTGATCGTGCGTCTCGTCGTTTGGAAGCCCTCCAAGGTTGCCCCGTATTCGCCAGCGAGGAGGCCCTTGCCTTTGCCCAGGTCGAACTCGCCGTTTTGCACGGGCCCGCCGATCGCCGCGCCGCTGCGGTCCGTTCGCTGAAACGTGATCGTTCCGGCGTGGACCGGTTGTCCATCGGCGGTGACGTGCCCGCGCACGGCAAGCTCACCGCCACAACCGGTGGCGAGCGCAAGTGTCGCGTTGAGTCCGAACTGGCGTACGATTCGCGCCCGTCGCCGGCCTTTGCCGTTGCCCGGTCCGAACACTCCGATTTGTGGCACGCCCAGAGGCATCTTCATTTACTCCACGACTTCCTCGCCCCGAGGCGTGCCATAAGCCTGCCAAGTCGCAACAGCGATTTCACTGGTAATAAATCGCACGCTGCCATCACAGAAACCGGCCATCACGCCGCCGGGGTGCCGGCTGCGTGACGTGTGCCGCACCATATTCAATTTTGAAACCGTGTCGATGCACGGAGCAGCGGCCCCCGGTAATTTGTCGGAGCTATCGCACCAGCGGACCAAGTCGGGGGTGGTGCTGTTGGGCGGAAAATCTTGCATGAAGAGAGGTCCCTCGTCGTAGGCGAACACACCGCGAATCGAGCAGACGCCGCCGGGCAACTGCTCGGCGGTCAAAAGGGTGTGTGAGGTACCATCCGTGATCTTCTTGAAACTATCGCCATGGTTGTAGCCGAAGACACCGTCAACTGCCGTTCCCTTGGGCTTTCGTGGTGCTTCCATTTGGCCCTGACCAAAATTACCCGCATATGAAATGCGACCGTTGCCTTCCTTGACGTACTGGCCCGAATAGCAGGTACCGCCTTCGTTGAAATTCGTCTTCACGCTGTCGTCGGATGGACAATAGAACGAAGATATTTTCGCAGACACGACTTCCTTAATCGTAGGTGGAGCAGAGGCAAGAAAGCCAGGATTCCAATTCCAGTCGATCGCCCCAGAGATCGCTGCTTCCTCGACGTAGCCGAACAAGCGGGCGGCCCACGACCATTCGGCATACGGCGTACCATTGGTAACGCCGGTGCCGAAACCATTCGGCGGCAGCGGGCCATAACCAGGCGGCAAGGAACCATTAACACCGTGGTAATTCTGCAGAGCAATGCCGATCTGGCGGCAATGATTCGTACACTGCGTTCGTCTTGCCGCTTCTCGGGCCGACTGAATGGCTGGCAAGAGCAACGCCACCAAGATGCCAATGATCGCAATGACCACGAGCAACTCGACAAGCGTAAACGCATGCCGTAAACGGGATTCGTAACGCAAACTATACATGGCTCCAAACCGACGCGCAGCACCAACCATTCGTCAAATTCCTAGCACGAATGGCGTGACGCAATAGGTTAAAGGCGGTGTGTTTTTTTGCCAATCGCTCATTAAAATGCCGCAGCCCCTTCAAGCGATGCATCTCGATGGATTGACGAGGCGGCTGTCTTCGCCTTAACCCGACCGGCGGACATGCGAATCAAGCGCCACGCAGAAACATTTGAAAGTTCATCACTTGAGTGAATTCAGCACAGATACTAACCTCTAATATTGTCAACAATGCTGACTAGGCAATCTTTTTTTGCGTCTGGATAGGTTCAATTTTCTGCCGCGACGGGTCACTCTAGCATCCCCGATGGAGCCAAATTCATGGTCGACAACGTTCCTCACGTCGCACTCATTATCGAAACATCGATGGCCTACGGTCGCGGCTTGCTCAAGGGCGTTTCGCAATATGTTACCGAAAATGGCTACTGGTCGACGTATATTGACCAGCGCAGTTTGAACGACCCCCCGCCCACCTGGCTGCAAAATTGGAACGGCAACGGCGTCATCATGCGCGCTCAAACACGCCGCATCATTCAAGTTGTTGCCAGTTTGAAAGTACCCGCCATTGACACCCTTCATCACTATGCGGAACTCGGGGTGCCGTTAGTGATACCAGATCATCAGGCGATTGCGGCCACGGCGGCCGAGCATCTGCTTGATCGCAGTTTTCGCCACTTCGCATTTGTGGGCGTAGAAAGAGCCCACTGGTCTAAGTCGCGGCGCGACGCGTTCGTCGCGGTGCTCCGCCGGGCTGGTTTTCCGTGCCAAGTGTATTCGCCGTTATCGAGACGCCGATTTCTGGAGAGCTGGGAAGGAGGGCAGCAAGACCTTACCGAATGGCTGTGCGATCTTCCCAAGCCCGTCGGCATTGTCGCCGCCCACGATCTACGTGCCCTTTGCGTCCTCGATGCGTGTCGTCGCGGCGGTATAGTTGTTCCCGAACAAGCGGCCATTATTGGCGTGGACAACGACGAACCGCTGTGCATGCACGGGAATCCTCCTTTGTCGAGCGTTGTCATCGACCATAACCTCATTGGCTATCAAGCCGCCGCGCTGTTGGACCGCATGATGCAGGGTAAGAAATGTTCGACGCGGCCGATTCAAATTCGGCCTCGTGGTGTGGTAACCCGTCGATCGAGTGACGTCGTGGCGATTGAAGATGCCTTAACAGCCAAGGCCGTTCGATACATCCGTCAATGTGCGTGTGACGGAATTAACGTGGACGACGTTGCACAACATTGTGGAGTTTCGCGACGGACGTTAGAGCGCAGCTTTGGTTTGTTCCTCGGCTTCTCGCCCCATGACCAAATCGTGCGAACGAAAGTGACACGCGCGAAGGAGTTGCTCGCTGACACCGACTATCCGCTCGATACCGTTGCGGCGAAGAGTGGGTTGTCGCAAGCCGCCTACCTTAATGTGCTCTTCAAACGCGAGGTTGGCATGACGCCTGGCGAGTATCGTAAGTCGCTGGCTAATACGATGAAGCCTCGCAACCTCTAATGCGAACAGCCTGTCGCACGCTCTTACATTTTGTCAAGATTAATATCGAAATCGTTGTCGCCAAGTTCGACTTCATATTTCAACGGCGACGACGACGCACTGCTAAATTTGAACGGCACCGCGGGCTGCACCGGGTATGAGGGATCTTCTTTCATTGCCGCGATCTCATCGTTGCCCGCCAAGATCACCGCCACATACTTACCTGGCGCGATTCGCTCGGTCTTATGTGGATTCATCAATTGAAACGTGCCGTCCGGTTGTATCCGACCATAAGAGGCTTGTCCTTTGCCATTGGGATAGAACATTACCGTTCCCTTATCGAACGGCTTGCCTTTGTACGTCACTTTGCCTCGTACCAATGCACCGGTTTCCGTGCGACATCCGCTGGAGATCAAACAGCATGCCAGCAGCCAAATTGTCAGCAGTCGCCTTAAATGCCGGACAGAGTTAGCCATAAACTTGATGATTCACGTGCATTGCGACAACTGCCCAAAGTTTTTGTCACTGTCAGAACACGCTACGGCGTCGCAGTCGCCTCGGCATCCTTACGTGTCGCTAGAAACTGCAGAACATCGAGTGACGTATCCGGCGAAAAATACTGCACGCTGCCATCACAATACGCTACGTGAGCGCCGCCTCCGCCATGTTTGCTCGTGAAAGGCGTCTCATTGGCGAAGAACGTACCAGTGTAACCGATTGGATACGCAATGAGCTTGTGGTCGATCATCAGCCAACCGTTGGCATCCGTTCCATAAAAATAGTAGCCCCAGGTCCAAGGCTGAATGCCGCCCCAACCAGGATCGGGCGAGGGGCGTCCCTCGGCAGTGGAGGTTTCGCCAAACAACAGCGTTTTGCTGGTGCCATCCGCAATCTCACCGAACTTCGTTTGACTGTTTGGATAAATAACTCCATCCGTCGTATACCACGCCTGCCTACTGAAAGCACCCTTTTTGAACGCTCGCTTTTCGACAGGAATGCTCGCATCTTCCGGTCGCTCATTGCGCCCGCCCACGGCTCGATAATGTAAGGCACCCTGTTCATTCGCGCGAATCTCTGGCAGCGTACTGATCGTCGCATCCGGACTTTGAGTGCCAAGTTCGGAACTCGGACAGACGAGTGTTGGGATTGGATCGAGATACAACGGCGAATCACCAAAATGCGGCGAATTTAGCAGCCGCCGGGGCTGGCAAACGTTGAGCGCATCCGCCGTCATGGCATCGATCGCCGACCGGCGATTACCTTCCTCCAGGTACGGCATGACGCGCGGAACCCAACCCATGAGATACTTGACGCCGCCTTTTTTGTCGCCTCCTGTCGGCAAATGCTTATTTGCATCGTGGTACATGTGCATCGTCAACACGAGTTGATGGATGTTGTTCTTGCACTTTGCCGCCCGCGAAGCCTCGCGAGCGGCCTGCACCGCCGGCAACAACAGCGCCACCAAAATCCCAATGATCGCAATCACGACCAGTAATTCGACCAGCGTGAAGGCGTTTTTTCGCAGCGGATAGAAAGTCTTTGAGACCATTGAGACACTGCAAATCGCGATACTTGTCGTGAAATTAGGTTTTGGGCCTCTTCCTACTGTGAGTAGATTATTTCACGCTATGCACGACTCGACAATGTTTTTTTGCGACAGGTTTGTTGCACTTTACCACTCCCGTTCGTGTAGACTGGATCGAGTTCGCAATGCGTATCAGGCTCGCCGCGTGCATTGACAGATGCGGCAAGAAAGGTTGGCGGCATCAATGATCGCAACATTCCAAGATGAGGTAACGTCGCACGCCTTTGGCATCGACTGACCAGTCGCCGCCGGAATCACGGCTGCCGGCACGCAACTCGGGGAAATCGGGGCTGTGGAGAATGACCTTGCGGAATATGCGTTCTGCCACGTGCACCTGGATCCTTACGTCCAATGCCGCGAAATCGAGGCTTTTTACAACACGCTCACCAGAAATCTGATTGATCAAGGTAGGGTGAAGAGCCGTGATGACCTGTGAGGGAAGAGCGTGAACTAACAGGCGACTGCCATCGCGGTACTGCCGCCATCGCCAGCTAGCAGGCAGCCCTTTGAGTACGATATCGCGATGTATCTCGTTCTTCAGGAGCTCGATTACTTGATCCGCCGCTCCTTTTGAATTGAACCGCGCGGGGCACCAAGTTAGCCGGCCTTTGCCCTTGGTCACCCCGTGCCATCCCTTTTGCTCGTCCTTTGAATTTCCGCGAGATATTCGGCATTGAGCGACTGCTGCAGTGGCGGCGATTTTGTCATCAGGCGGGAATCCAAGTTGGCGGATTGGTTCGATCAATTCGCAGGTCATGCCTTGTTCGTGCAACCATGGGATTTCAACTTTCTCAGCATTTTCGTCGTAAAATCCAATCGGTCCCGTGGCGATTATTGTACCTCCCGAGCTTAGAAAGCGGTTGAGCAGGTTTCGCTCTTCCTGCGACAGACAGAGAGCGCTGCTGAGAACAAGCTGGCGTATGCGGCCGAATGATGGGATCGTTGTTGCGACTTCGTAGGGAATCCCAGCGTGCAATAGCCTCAGGCAGCTCGCTTGATAATCGGCGGCATAATCGGAGCGAGTTCTCGCGTAGAAGTCTCTGGTGGTGCGCGAGAAAAGGACGGCCGTATCGGCATCGATTTCGCCGCGAAATAGATCCGGATGAGCCGCCTCCCACTGGTATGCTTCCGAGACAAGCTCCGAATCGTCGACCAGCGAGGCAAGTTCTTCGGGCGACGCCCCTAAACGACCTTTGAGCGTGCTGAACCAACAGTCGGAACCAAGTAGTTTATTCAGCGCCCAAATGAAGAACGCGGTATCGGGAAAGAACCCGTACCCCAAGCCGAGACAGGGAACGTGGGCGTCGCGGGCGATCGCTAGGTGGAGCATTTGGCTGGGAATGCGATTGTCCCAGGTGCCCTGAATTGTTGGCGTCGAGCCGACCATCTCGAGCATTACCAAATTGCACGAGTGAATGAAGTCTTGATACGACATGCCAAGCGCCGGCATCGTTTGATCATCACTACTTGAACAACAGGTGAGTAGGGGAAAGTCATTCGGGAGCGTGTTGCGCACGATCTTAAAAAAATCGCCGCTGGTGCGAAATCGCATTGCTATCCAATCACGAAACGCCCTATTGTTGCGATTGCCCCAAAAGGTCGTGTCAGCAATTGGCGGCAATTCGTGGCCGTATTCCCGCTTGAAGCGGTCCAAGCAGAAAGTGCATCTGCACACTCGCCACCCGGGATAGAAAATAGCGTCGTCGCTCATCAGGCCATCGATTGCCGTTTCTTCGATCAGGAGTTTGAGATACTTGGAATAAGCCTCCTGAAAAGATGCGTTATTCATGCAGAACTGCTCGGCATTATAGGCAGGCAGATATGCGGGCTCATTCGATTCGACATCGATCATTCGCCAGTCGTTGAATCGCGAACCGTTGAACTGCCATTCCGACGCGGCTTTCAGCGACGGATAGAACGGCACATGGTGCCGATTCTTCTGCCAGATGTTGCGTGCTTCTTCTTGGTTTCTAGGTCGATGCACCAACACCGAGGAATGATGGTCAAAGAACTGAATGCTGCGCGCGTGCAGTTCGTCGCGGACAAAACGGAGTAACCCGTGAAGGCGTTCCCAAAGCGGCATGAAGTCCCAACGGAAATGCGCGCCGAAGAGGATACAACAATTCACACTGCTCGCAGCGCAGCGATCGGCCCGCCGCCGGACTTGATCAACGAGCGTGCCGTTCGGCCACGCCAGATCATCCCAGGTTAACCACCAACTCACAGCACGGTAGCGCGGTCGCTCGAGCTTGGCCTTGCGATCCGGCGGCGCTCCTTTCGGATCATTGGGTTGCGCCCCGAGGATGGCTACTTCAGGCAACCACGAAAGAGTTCCAGTTGCCAACGCGGCACTTCCCATCGTTTGCACAAAGCTGCGTCGCGTCAAATCATGTTCTGCGCAATATTCACATATCGGGCGGTCGAGCACCTCGCATCTGTCGGGCACATCCAATTCTCGAGTGGGAGAGTGCTGGCTCATCAAAAGAATCGTGTCAAATCGGTTAATCGTCAAAGGACAAGTGTAGCGCAGGGTGCGCGGCGAAATAATGAGTAACTGAGCTTTTGCAAAACGCTAACTCAACCCCAATTGGGCGATAACGTGTTGCGGTTTGTGAGAATGTTGAGAGATTTGCGTCATGGCCCATTGAAGGGTAGT
>JADZDJ010000232.1 GCA_020851115.1 Pirellulales bacterium | reverse complement strand
GAACGAGCCGTCCTTTGACACGGTGCCCCGTGGATTGGGCACCCCCTCAATCGCGCTCTTGGGGTAAAGCGATACAAAGGCACCTTCCGCAGGCTGGCCGCGGAATTGAATCGTTCCGACGACGGGATGAACGGGAATTCGTGCTGTGTTCTTGTTGCAGCCGGCGGAGAATAGGACGGCCACAGCAATGAGTACCGCCGCACAAAACGGGTTCGTTGGACGCAAAGTTCTTGGCGTATTGGAATCGGACAAAGACATGGAAGGCGACCTCCCTTGTTAGTGGAAATGCGCCTCCGGTGATTCCAGTCGGCAACGAGTTGTCAAAACGGACCTTGCGCTAGGAAAGTAGTTGGGGTGAAAGAAATGAAGTCGCGAGAAATGCTCACAATGTGATGTTGTTACGATGCTTTTTGCCGATCCATTTTGTCGGCGCAAAAGAACTGTCTCTAGTTGGTAGTGCGATTCGTCCTAAGTCGGCGCTTTTCGGTGCGATCGATCTGAATGATGACACCATCCTGTACGATGATGTTCACGGAGCCGAACTTTAATCCGCGCAAGGATTCGCGAATCTGAGCCAGCGCCTCGTCGGCATCGCTGCCTCGCTCAGGCGCAGGCACTCGTCCGGAATTTGTAATGGGCTCCGTCACAATAGCTCCCCCACGGATCATCTCGGCAACCTTTTCGTTAGATTTGGTATTCCGGCAAGAATACCCGCGCGTTTTTCGGATAAATGTAAACGTGGGTGCCTTCGGTCAGGTTAAGTCGTTCGTAATCATCGAGGCTCAAATCGACGAGCACGTCTTGGCCGTCGTTCGTCCGAGTCGTGACTTTCGCGATGGAACCTGCGGGATTGATGCGCGTGACTTTGGCTGGGAAATTCGGTGCACCGTTCTTATAGAGTCTGATATCGAGTTCATGCGGCCGCATGTAGACCATCGCGGCGCCCTCCTCTTTGCCAGGGAAGAAAAAGTGGCCTTCCAGCGGTACGCCGGCGAGCATCGCCTTGCCGCCCTGAACGCGTCCGCGGAACACATTTACTTGCCCCAGGAACTCCATGACGAAACGTGTTGCCGGCTTGTGGAAGACTTCTTCAGGAGTGCCGATTTGCTCGATGCGGCCTTGGTTCATGACGACGACGCGATCGGCGACTTCGAGCGCTTCTTCCTGATCGTGCGTCACCAAAATGCTGGTGACATGAATCTCGTCGTGCAAGCGGCGGAGCCAGGTGCGCAAGCCCTGGCGAACCTTGGCGTCGAGCGCTCCGAAGGGTTCATCGAGCAACAGCACGCGGGGCTCGACTGCCAAGGCACGAGCGAGCGCCGCACGTTGTCGCTGGCCGCCAGAGAGCTGCGACGGAAACCGGCGGCCAAGACCGTCTAATTGCACCAGTTTGAGTAGTTCCGTAACACGGCGATCGATTTCACGCTTGGCCAGCCGGTTCTTACGCGGCATCACACGCATGCCGAACGCTACATTTTCAAAGATACTCATGTGGCGAAACAACGCGTAATGTTGGAAAACGAAGCCCACGCGGCGTTTGGCAGCCGGGCGACTGGCGACATCTTCTTCGTAAAAGCGGATGCGCGAGCGCGGGTCGCGTTCCGGCGTATCGAGCCCGGCAATGATGCGGAGCAGAGTTGTCTTGCCGGAACCACTTGGACCGAGGAGCGCGACCAATTCGCCGTCGTTGATTGCGAGGCTGACATCACGCAGCGCTTGGTATGTGCCGAACGACTTGCTGATGTGGGTAAGTTCAATGCTCATGGGAATCATTCCTCTGCCCAACCGTAGGTGCCGCGAGCCGAGCGGCACACTTAAGCTGGTATTCGAACTCAAAGGGGTCCGCCTCGGCTCGGCGGACCTACGTCGCGGGCTCAAGGGCTTGCTCAAATTCACGTCGCACGCGCCATTCCACGGCCGACTTCAGCACCAAGGTGATCAGCGCTAACAACGCCAACAGCGAAGCCACCGCGAACGCCGCGGCGAAGTTGTATTCGTTGTAAAGAATCTCCACGTGGAGTGGTAACGTGTTGGTTTTGCCACGGATGTGACCGGATACGACATTCACGGCGCCAAATTCGCCCATCGCCCGGGCGTTGCACAAAATGACACCGTAAAGCAGTGCCCACTTCACGTTCGGCAGCGTCACGCGCCAAAACGTCTGCCAGCCGCTGGCGCCCAAGGACACGGCCGCTAACTCTTCGTCGGAGCCCTGCTCTTGCATCAAGGGAATGACTTCGCGGGCGACAAATGGGAAGGTAACGAAAAGCGTCGCCAGGATGACGCCGGGCACAGCGAAGATGATTTGAATGTGATGGCTGTCGAGCCAGGGACCCAGCCAACCACGCATGCCGAATAGCAGAACGAAGATCAAACCAGAAATCACCGGCGATACGGCAAATGGCAAATCAATCAGCGTGATGAGCATACTTTTGCCAGGGAACTGAAACTTGGCAATTGCCCAGGATGCTGCCAGACCGAACGCGAGGTTTAAGGGCACGCAAATGAAAGCCACGAGCAGCGTGAGGCGGATGGCCGAAAGTGCGTGGGCGTCGGCAAAGCTCGCGAAGTAAACGGCCACGCCTTTGCGAAATGCTTCCGCAAAAATTGCCGCCAGCGGCACGAACAGCACGAGAGTCAGGAATACCAATGTGCTCGTGATGAGCAGTGCTTTAACCCAACTTCGCTCATCGGTGGCAAGCCGAAGCCGGCCGGCCAGGTTCGTTTCAACGAGCGAGCCTTTTGGAATCGCACCAGACATTGATTGTGCGGTAGTGGTCATGCAACCCCCCGGTACTTCCGTGCGGTCCACCACTGCACCGCGTTAATCGCAAACAGAATCGCAAATGATGCGGCGAGCATCATCGTGGCAATCGCGGTGGCGCCAGCGTAATCGTATTGTTCGAGTTTGGTAATGATCAGCAGTGACGCGATTTCGGTTTTCATCGGCATATTGCCTGAGATGAAAACAACCGAACCGTATTCGCCCAGTGCCCGAGCGAACGATAGCGCGAAACCAGTAAGCAGCGCTGGCAGCACCGACGGGAAGATGACGCGCCAGAATGTTTGCCAGCGAGTGGCCCCCAGGCTCGCAGCGGCCTCTTCTGACTCTCGGTCGAGCTCTTCAATGGCCGGTTGCAGAGTTCGCACAACGAACGGCAGACCAATAAACGTCAGTGCGATCACAATTCCGAGCGGTGAAAATGCCGCTTTGATGCCGAGCGGGTCCAAATATTGGCCAATCCAGCCGTTCTTCGCATATACAGCCGTAAGGGCAATGCCAGACACGGCCGTCGGCAAGGCAAACGGTAGATCAATGAGAGCATCGATGAACTTCTTGCCCGGTAGCGTATAGCGGACCAGCGTCCAGGCGACCATCAGTCCGAACACGGCGTTGATCGTGGCTGCCATCAGAGACGTTCCGAACGTCAACTTGTAGGAGGCGATCACGCGCGGATTCCACGCCGCCTGCCAGAAGCCGCTCCAACCCAGTGTCGTGCTTTTGATCACGAGCGCACCGAGCGGCAACAAAACGATGAGGCTCAGGTAGAGCACCGTGTAGCCCATCGTCAGGCCGAAGCCCGGCAAAACGCTGTGTTTTGTTCGCGCGAGTGCCATGAGAGATTTCAGATGTACTTGGTTGAGCTCTTACCGTGGTTGAGTTGGTCACGATATCAAGAGCCAATGCCGTGCCTGTCCAACTTCGTCGGCTGTCACATTACGACTATTTCGGAGCGTAGATGGAATCGAAGACGCCGCCTTCCTTGAAGTGCTTGTCGTTTGCCTCGCGCCAGCTCCCGAATACATCGTTCACCGAAAAAAGAGTCAGTTCCGGGAATTGCTTCAGAACGGCGGGATCGACATATTCAGGTTCGCTCGGCCGGTAGTAATGTTTGGCGGCAATCTTTTGTCCGGCGGGAGTATACAGGTATTCCAGGTAGGCCTTCGCAACTTCGGTGGTGCCGTTCGTTTCTGCATACTTATCGACAACGGCGACAGGCGGCTCGGCCAAAATACTGCTTGAGGGAACGACCATTT
>JADZDJ010000231.1 GCA_020851115.1 Pirellulales bacterium | reverse complement strand
GGCCACGTGGTGGCCGCGGAGAATCGATCAGATCGGTGGGACCCATGCGTCCGAAAGTAGGTACCACCCGCGATCAACCCACCGTACTTGTTCGTTCTCGCGCGAGCGCCAAGCGGCGGACCCCAATGCAGCCCAACACTACGACGACAAAAGCCAACCCGGTCGATGCGAAAGAAGACGCCTCTGGCACGGCCGTCGCCACCAAATGAGCGCCGATCGATGGCGCGGCTACAGCCGCAACTAAACTCGGGGTCAACCGATCGATCATCGCGAAATGGAAATTGTTGTCGCCATACTTTGACGCAAAAGAGACTTCGGTCTCAGGCGACCCGCTGTACGATCCACCGACCACCAGTGCATTGCTGAAAATGCGAATTTGATCGCGGCCCGAACTCGCTAGAGGAAAGTAGATTTCCCCGCCCGACACCGTCAGGTTCGGGGCGATGTTGTCATTCCAGTAGGAAAATGTGCTGTTCGACGGGTTGAGCGTGGTCGTCGTACGGGGCGAAGTGAACGTGAATGACCAACTCGTCAGCGTCGTCGGGATGTTCGCGGCGGTAAGATCACCGCTGAAACCGTTGATCGTCGTAATGGTGCCGCTATCGAATGACCATCCGGGGCCGCCACCGATCGACCATCCGGATGGAGAGTCAGGATACGGTACAACTCTGTAGACTAGGACGCCTTGCGCACTGCCGATAAAACCTACAACCACCGCGCACATTATCCCCCACCTGAAGAATGTCATTGCACGGTCCTAAACGATTTCCCATTCGGGTTCAGCCCGAAACTGTTTCAGATCTGGATCGGAGCCTATACTAATACTGGGTCACCCCGGTGTCAAACATGCGGGATTCCTCGGGGGCTAATCACTCGTTGAAGCGCGGACGTTTTGGTGGGGTGGGAAGGGTCTCCGACGCCGATGAGGCGTCGCACTTCAAGCCGTTCTCGAAGTTAGCGCAAGATCGGCGTCGGAGACGCCTCCTACATCGTTCCACCATTTTGAACAAGTGATCGGCCCCGGCACCCTAAACGAGTTATTCAACACCGAACGAAATCTAGCAGGGCCTTGGCGATGTTCGACCTGGGAAGCGAGCGGATTGAACAGTCGCGGCGATCGTTTTTGCAGCGATGTGCGCTTGGTTCCGTCGGTCTGGCAGCAGGTGGCATCGCACGGAGCGAGCCGGCGCCGAGTGGCGCGAAACGGTCGGCGGGGGACACCTACGAGACGCATGCCGTCGGGATTCGAATCGTGCCGGGCGCGTGGCGGCCGCATTACGCTTGGGAGCATATCGCCTGGGTCAGCCCGCCCTGGCCCAGTCAGGATTACATCTGGCTCGATTTCCCCGAAGCCATTTTCACGAGCCAAGGGCTGTTGTATCTCAGCCACGTCAATCCACCGATTCCGACCGTGTTTCATGATCTCCCGCGGATTGCGTGGCGGGAAGAGTCCGACGGGATCACGTTCGAACGAACATTGCCCAACGGCGTTGCGTTCGGCGGGAGCGTGACCCGTGCCGATGAGTCGACCGTCGACCTCGAGTTGCGCCTAGTCAACGGTTCGAAACAAGATCTGGCGAACATCACGCTGCAGACATGCGCTTTCCTGCGCGCGATCAAGGAGTTTGCCGATTGCACGCAGGACAACAAGCACGTACACGTGCCGGGCGCGGGCTGGATTCCCCTCGCGGACGCGGCCAAGCGGGAAGGTGGCAAAGAGAAGTACCGAGTCGGCTGGCGAACGAGGGGCAAACCAGTGGCCGACCTTCCCGTGGCGGTGGCCGTTTCAAATTCGGCCGAGCGGCTGGTTGCCATGACCTGGTACGATGACACCCTATCGATGGTCGGCAACCCGCGGCATCCGTGCTTTCACGCCGACCCACACTTTCCGGATTTGAAACCGGGCGAGCAAGCGACAATCCGCGGGAAGCTCATCTTCTTCGCGGGGCCGTTGGCGGAATTTGATTTTGGGAAGTACGGGCGGTGATAAGACGACTTGCAAAACGGGGCAGTTCAGTGGGTTGGGATCACCGCGCCGGATGGCACTGGCTTTGCCAGTGAGAAGTAGCCATCGATTCGATGGGCCCCAGTTTGTCGGAGGGACGTGTCCAAGGCGAAGGGGTCAGGTCCATGTTTTCGGCCGACGGTTGTGTGGTTGGGGCAAGGCACGCTGGCCGAAAAATGGACCAGACCCCGACCTTGAGCTAGCACTCGATGGCGAACTGCTGGAGATGTTCACACTGGTTTTTGCTGCCAGGGCCAGGCGACAAACGCACCGACAGAGCCCGTGGCACCCGGCGTGGCGGATTGTCGCTGTGCAATTGACCGACGCTACGCGCTACTTGCTTGAATCGACACTTGCCAGGCTCGACAAGTATACTGCGAGGATTGGCCGCAAGCCGATCTGCGCACATCGCTGATTGCCGAGAAGGATGCATGCCTCGACACAGGCAAAATCGATCGCCGCAACAGCAGGCGCCCGCTCATTCGGCCGTCGAGCGGCGTTGGTCGCGGGGCCTGGTTGGGTTGCTGCTGATTTGGCTGGCGATCGGTATTGCTTATCTGCCCGCTCTCAACGGCGGCATGCTCCTGGACGACAATGATCACATCACCAAGCCGGAATTACGGTCGTTC
>JADZDJ010000230.1 GCA_020851115.1 Pirellulales bacterium | reverse complement strand
TTAAACTCGACGGTGGCGTTATTGGTAATCGCGCCGCGCAAGCTGTTGGTTGTGCCGATCAGCGCGCCTTCGTTGACGAAGGTTCCGCCGGTGTAGGTGTTCGACCCGCCGAGCGTCAAATCGCCCGCTCCAGTTTTCGTGAGCGATCCAGCGCCGCTGATGACGGAGCTATTGCTGACGCTGGTGCCCACTCCGCTGATGTCGTAGGTGCCGCCACGACTGTAGAGCGTGGTCGCGCGATTCACCGCGCCGGAACCAGTCACTTCCAAGACGCCGCCGTTAAACGTCGTTCTGCCCGTGCCGAGATTGGAACTACCGCCGATCGATACGGTACCGTCGTTGATGGCGGTTGTTCCCCTATAGGTGTTGGTTCCCGAAAGCTTGAGCGTGCCTGAGCCGCTCTTGACGATGCCGCCCGCGCCGGCGATGCTGCCGCTGAATTGACTGTCGCCTGCGCCACTGAATGCAGCGTTCACCGAGCTATCGAGGTAGAGATTCGTGCCGGCTGCTTGACCGTTTGTGCGACCTGTGCCCGCGGTGGTTGAATTGATCGCCGTGGCGTTGGACTCGACCACCGTCAATCTTCCTCCACGGCGGACAAATACTGCGCCGCCGAAGCCACTGCCTCCCGAGCCACTGGCCCCTCCTGCGCCCCCAGCGCCCGCTCCAAATCCGGCCGCGCCGCCAGTTCTGCCGGTGAGGCCTGCCCCCGACCCACCGCCGCCATAGCCGCCCGTGCTTCCCGAAACATTGCCGGTGCTTCCCCCGCCGCCGCCGAATGCGCCTCCGTTGCCGCCGTTTCGATTTCCGCTCCCTCCACCACCTCCGCCGCCATTGGTGCTTCCAGCCGAACCGTTGGCACCATTATTACCACCATTTCCACCGCCTCCGCCACCCGAACCGCCCGTAACGCCGGACGAATTATTTCCGTTCGTGGTTCCGCCGCCGCCCCCTGCGCCGCCAGCCGAATTACCGTTGCCTCCACTGCCTATTAATCCACCGCCGGCACCCGAGCCACCTGACGTTCCATTTCCGCCGTCGCCGCCGAGTCCACCGCCTCCGCCACCGCCGTTCACTCCTGTGGTTCCGCCGCCGTTTCCGCCGACGGCCGAGTTGCCATCGAACGTGACGTTTGAAACGGTGACGTTTGCGCCGTTGTTGACAAACAGCGCGCCTCCTGCGCCGAGTCCACCACCGCCACCGCCACCGCCCGTACCGCCATTGCCCCCTTGCGCGCGGCCGCCGGTGATGTCCATGTTTCGGAGCGTCACCGTGCCGGAGTTGATGAAGAACAAGCGATTGTTGTTGCCGACGATTGTCGTCGTCGCGCCATCGATGGTCACGTTGGCGCTGATAGCAGGCAGGGCTTGCGTAACGTTGATCGTATTGACTGCGTTATCGACGGCGATCGTGTGCGGCCCTGCCCCGGCGGCATTGGCATCGACGATCGCCTGCCTTAACGACCCAGGGCCGCTGTCGCTACCACTGGTGACCGTGAAGTTTGCGCCGCAAGCGAAAGATGCCAATTGGGCGAGCGAGACGGCCAGCAAGCCGCGCAGCGCCACGGACCAAGGCAATTGCCAGGGAGCGTCCGAAGGAAGAAATAGGAATGCGCAGCGTGACACGGGCAGCCTCGTTGCAGGACTCTGCCCAGTGTCCTTGGGTATCCATTCGTTGGAGGGGACTAGTTGATGAAGGGTATCGTCGCGCCGTTTACAAATCCTTTGCACGTAATGCGACAGCCCGCAAAGTCATCCAGGCTGGCGATAACCATACAAAATAGGGGGTGTGGAGAGGTTTTTTTTGTTCAAGTTCAGCATGGATACTGGCATTCATTTCACCAGGCGACCCAATTTCGTTTCATCCAGGATCTGCTCGACAACTTACCGATGTACATCGATCCGTCGGAAATCGCGCCCTTGGATCCGGTAAGTCAGCCGAGGATGATCGAACCGCAGGAAGTGCAAGACAGAAGTTGGATCTATTTCGGCAAATTGCAACTTGCGCGTAGGCCGTCGATGAGAATCGGCTGCCCCAGATGGTCGCACCGCCGCGGGTTCCCTTTCGCACTGCCCAAAGGGAAGTACAACGGAAGTCAAGCCGCCAGTCGCGCCAATCGCTGCATCATGACATCGAATCGGTGTAGGACCGCCGCAGGACGTTCGAATCGGCGGCCTTCGGCGAACAACCACTGAAGCCAATGAATGCCCGATAGGAGCACGGCGGATTGGTCGTAAGCGCGGATCAACCGGCGTTCGTCAGCCGAAAGCGAGCGAATTTGTGAGTAGATCGCCAGCCCTTCTTCCCAAAGATGCGCATGATCGATCGCCATACTTCCCAGCAATCGGGCGATGTCGGATGCCACGCTGTCGGGTTTCATCGAGCCGAAATCGACAATGCCGGTGACGGCGTCGTCCACAAATAGGATATGGTCGCGGTGAACATCGCGAATGCAGGACTGGATTGGCACTTGCAATGCCGCCAGTGCCGTGATGCGGCGAAGCACGTCGGGGGCCGCTCGAACAAAGAGGCCGATGAAAGGCTGCGAACGCTGAGCCAAATCTGGCCAACGAGCTTGGTGCCGCTCGATTTGACGGCAGAGTTCATGAATTCCGCCCGCAAGGAGCGTCCGCAAATGCTCGATCCGGGCTAACAACCCCGGCGCCGATCCGAGCGACTGAAATCCCTCGGCGCGATGTGCCGCGCGATGGAACGCTGCCAGGGCGGAACAGGCAGCTTGTATACGCACGGCTGAACTCGAATGGTCCAACCGATCTGGGCGATCCGGCTCGCCCGGCAACCAGGGAGAAAGTTCCCAATGATGATCGAATTTCTCAACAAAGGTCACTCCATCGAGCGCCGGGATCGGCTGCGGAATCTGACGAAAGCCGGCAGCAGCAACTTCGGCCAAAACCGAGTGAATATACCGAAGCCGATTGATGTCGGGCGACTCTGGCGGCCAACATCTCAGGCAGAGCGGCCCGGCCGCGGTTTCCAACCGCCAGATCTTGGAACCGCTAAACCCCGAAATTATCCGACGGCAGGAGCGTTTCAGGCGGTAATCGCCGGAATAAGCGGCCAAAATCTGGGCAAAATCTGGTTCGGCGAAGCTCACGATGCTGCTCTTGGGCCAGAGGTAATTACCATGGAAATTATGGTCGTCAAACGGCCGATCGGCCACTGCACCGCGAAAAGCGAAATTTATGCGAGTCGGAAAAGACGAAAGCTGCGAATCGAGGTCGACTTGATCCTTCGGTTGCGTCTGTATTCTTGATTGACGCAGCCGGTCAGGAAGCCGGATTGACCCAACCGCTTCGTGACCGGAGCGGCTCCGATAGGGAAATGCGTCGGTAGTGGCGGTGCAAAATATAGAACCGTCGCCCGGCCAGTGGCGTAACCGAATGAAGGTGCGGTATATTTGTAGATTGTTAGGATTAATGCGATTCCTGCCGACTTGCCTATTCCTCCCGCCAGGCAAACCAGTCGTTCTTTTTTGATTTTGTAGAATCGAGGAGTAATTCTGATGTGTTTCCGATTTGCGTATTCGCGTTGCTTCGCATTCGGCTTGGCTGGCACGTGTGCGCTGTGGCTGGCAGCAACAGGCTCGGTCGCTCTTGCCGACGACGCCAAACCTGCCGAAAAGCCGGAAGCCAACTCCGCTGATTCCGCATCCGCCGAAGGAGCGTCGTCTTCGGCAGGGGCGAAAAGCACGACGACGGCTACCGCGACTGCTACCACCAAATCGAAGTATCGCCCCTACGACGAAGTCATCAAAGACGCCGACACGAAAAGCGGCCTCGTCAAGCTGCACCGCAAGGGGGGCACGCTGTATGGCGAAATTTCGCCAAGCCAGTTGAACCGCGATTTCATTGTTGTGATCTCCATCGCGAAGGGCATCGGTCGCGGCCAATTACTTGGCGGGATGAGTTGGGGATTCGGCGACGACTGGGTATGGCAATTCCGCAAGGTGGACGATTACATCCATGTCGTCCGCCGCAACGTTCGCTTCAGCGCTGCCAAGGGAAGTCCAGAAGAACGGGCCGTCAAGTTGGCCTATACCGACAGCGTACTGTTTAGTTTGCCGATCGTGTCGGTCGGCTCCGGGGGCATTGTGGTTGACTTGAACCCGATCTTCATGAGCGACTTGCCGCAGATTTCACAAGCGCTGCCGGGTTTTGCGTTTTCGCCGCAGCGTTCGACGTATGCCGATGTGAAAGCACTGCCGGATAATATTGAAATTGAAGTGGCCGCGACATATGCATCCGGTGGAAACGCCGACATTGACAGCGTTCCCGACAGTCGCGGCGCTACGATCAACGTTCACTACTCGATCAGCTATTTGCCTCAAAACGGCTACCACCCGCGTCTGGCGGACGACCGCGTGGGCTACTTCTTGACGGTGGTGAAAGACTATTCGCAAAAGACCGACGAAGACCGCTTCGTCCGCTATATCAATCGTTGGGACTTGCAAAAGGCCGATTCGAGCGCCGAAGTCTCGCCGCCGAAAAAGCCGATCGTGTTTTGGCTGGAAAAGACTATACCGTACAAATATCGCGCGCCGATCCGCGAGGGCATATTGGAATGGAACAAGGCGTTTGAGAAGGCAGGCTTCGTGAACGCGATTGAAGTTCGCCAACAGCCCGACAGCGCCGATTGGGATCCTGAAGACATCAATTACAACACCTTCCGCTGGATTACGGCCAGCGCCAAGTTCGCGATGGGCCCCTCGCGCGTGAATCCGACCAACGGCCAGATTCTCGACGCCGACATTATCTTCGACGCCGACTTCATCCAGATTTGGGATAACGAGTTCGAGCGATTCACCCCCGCGAGCATTGCCGCGCTTACCGGTGGGCCGCTCGACTTGAAGTCGTACGAAGCCCAGCAGCGCCGACGGCACCAACACGAAAACGGCTATTGCCCCGATTGCCAATTGGCTGCCGGACGCGCGCTCGATTTTGCGTTTGGCACGGCGGCGCTCTTGTCATCCGCCGATCAGCCGCTGTCGGATGCGCAGCGCGAAAAGATGATTATGCAAGGCATGAAGGAAGTGACCATGCACGAACTGGGGCATACGCTCGGCTTGCGCCATAATTTCAAGGCCAGCACATACCTCACGCTGGATGAAATCGCGGAAGGCGAGAAAACCAAGGGAGTGGGCTTTACCGCCTCGGTGATGGATTACACTCCGGCGTTCATTGCACCGAAGGGAAAAAAACAAGGCGACTATTTTTCGACCACCATCGGTCCTTACGACATGTGGGCGATCGAATACGGCTATCGGCCCTTGAGCGGCGGATCGCCGCAGGGCGAGCGGAAGGAACTCGATAAGATCGCTGCACGGAGCGGCGAGGCCGCGCTGCAATTCACGACCGACGAAGATACGCGCGGCATCGACAGCGATCCCGACTCAAATCGCTTTGACTTGGGCAAAGACGCGATCGAATATGCCAAGCTTCGCGCCGAATTAATCGGCGGTCTCTGGTCGACGATCACCGAGCGATTGGTGAAGGATGGCGACGGCTATCAACGCGCTCGCCAAGCGTTTGGCGTGTTCTTGGCTCAGTATGGCCGCGCGATGCACTTTGCCTCACGATACATCGGGGGCGTCGAAACGAACCGCAGTCACAAGGGAGATAAAGAAGGCCGTCCGCCGTTCCGCGTCGTCGATGCCAAGAAGCAGCGAGCAGCCTTGGAATTGCTCGAACAGCAAGTCTTCAGCGATAAGCCGTTCAACTTTCCGCCGAAACTCTATAACGACTTGGCGGCCTCACGCTGGGATCACTGGGGCTCCGAGGTGCCGTTACGGCGCGATTATCCGGTGCATGATGTCATCGCCATGTGGCAAGGCCGGATCTTAGACCAACTCATGTCGCCGTTGACGCTCGATCGGCTACACGACAGCGAATTGAAGATCGCGGCCGACGAGGATGCCTTTACGACGGCGGAATTGATCGGCCGTTTGACCAAGGCCGTATTTTCCGAAGTGGATGCCCGCGACGGCGGCGAATTTACGAATCGCAAGCCGGCCATTAGCAGCCTACGCCGCAACTTGCAGCGAGTTTACTTTACGAAGTTGGCCGAACTGGCGATGGGCAACACGGGTGCGCCGGACGATTGCGCTACCGTCGCATACGCCGAACTGAAATCATTACAAGAGCGGATCAACAAGCTGCTGGCCAGCGACGTGAAGCTCGACGATTACAGCAAGGCGCATCTCACCGAGACCGCCGCCCGCATCGGCAAAGTGCTCGATTCGCACCTGGAGATTCAAATCTCCAGCACATCGTTTGGCGACTATAGCGGCCGGTCGGGGGCAGACCAGTAAGACGGAGAAGGAGGTGATTGGAGTTGACGTCTGACGAGTCGGTGGGTGATCCGTTCGAGGTTGTCGCGGGTGTTCGCTGGTGGCATTGACAACGGACGACGGACAACAGACAACTGATGGGCCTCCACAAGACTGCCAGCTACCTAGGCATCCACGCCATGAAGCTCGTCATTGCCGTCATTCAGCCGACGAAGCTTGAAGCAGTGCGCGAGGCGCTCAACAAGATTGAAGTGACGCGGATGACTGTCTGCGACGCCCAAGGATATGCTCGCCAGCGCGGCCGCACCGAAATGTATCGCGGCCACGAGTATAAGACGCACTTGTTGCGAAAAATTGCGTTGGAAATCATCGTCAACGACGACTTTCTCGACCGCACGATCGACACGATCACTGCCGTGGCCCGTACCGGCGCGAGCGGCGAAATCGGTGACGGGAAAATCTTCGTGGTGCCGGCCGACGAAGCGATTTCGCTGGCCGGTTCTCTGCGTGGTCCCGAGGCGGTGTGATTCTTCGTGATGATCCTCTTTCTGACGAGCGATTTGGTTTTTCCGTCGCGTGCGAGCGGCATCGCGCAGCGACTGGGAGCAACGTTGGTCACGGCCACAACGATTGAATCGCTGCTTGCCCAATGGAATGGATCGTCGGCGTCTACGATTGCGCTGATCGACTTGAATTCGCCGGGCGTAGACCCGGCGGCAGTGGTTCCGCGCTTGCGGGAATTGAACGATCCTCCCAAGTCGATCGTTGCCTTCGGGCCGCACGTCCAGGAAAGCAAGCTTGCCGCCGCGCGTGCGGCGGGCTGCGACCTGGTGCTTGCAAGGGGCCAGTTCAACGCCCAAATGGATCGGCTGATCGCCGAGGCACTGTCTCGCTAGCGACGTGGTTGATCGATTGGCTCTGCTGCCAAGCAGAGTTGTCGGTTTTTCGGCCAAACCGGTAAGCAGGGCTATTACTGCGACCGTCGCTTCAAGCACTCGCGCGATCGCGTAAAAAACTCTTGAAAATCGGCCCGCCGATAATCGGGATAGGTCCACTCGGTCGGCTGCCATCCGCCGGCGCGGAACTTTAGGGTGATTTCCGCATAGATTCCCTGCTGCAGATAGATGCGATGGGCGTGATCTTTCGTGGAAGCCAGCACGAGCTTGGCCAGCGTAAGGTAGCCGGGATCGAGATTCAGCGGGCGCGATTCCGGATGATTCGTCCGGCCGGCATATTCGGCTTCCCAGCGATTTGTTTGCAGTTTGCAATCGGCTAGGTCCGCCGGATCGAATGGTCGATCGAACACGAAGAATTGCTTTCTTAACCCTTCTCCCATCGATGTTCGATAGTAGTCGGTTTCGCAAAAATCGAACGCCAGACTGGCCAGCGCCACCGGTCCCCAGGCCGCTTCGCAGGTGTGCCGCGCCCATTGAATGGCTTCCGCGTGGCGACTGAACGCCGCCAGCAACAACAATCCGGGTGAAGCCGAGCGAATGTCGCCCATGGTGAAATCAGCACGCTTCGAGATGCAGGAGCTACGCCCGTCAAAAAGTTCTTAAGCGGGAGGCTTGTCAACGCATCCGTTTTTTGGAAGGCGCGGCTAGGTAATGAGAAATACTACGGATTACGCGTGCACCGTTTGGCCGCGGCGGACGCCGGCCAGCGTACGCTCATACAGCGCGACATATTCTCGCGCGCTGCGGCTCCACGACCAATCTTGTTTCATCCCGCAGGCGATGAGTTTTTCCCAATCGTTACGCCGGCCGAACATCGCCACCGCTCGGCGCAATGTTTCGGAGAGCGCGAAAGAACTATAGTCGTGAAACGTAAAGCCGGTTGCCATGCCGGACGCCAGATTTTCATCCGTGGCGTTAACGACCGTATCGGCTAATCCGCCGGTCACTCGCACAATCGGCGCTGTGCCGTATTTCAAACTGTAAAGCTGGCTCAGCCCGCAAGGCTCGAAACGGCTGGGCATGATGAACATATCGGCGCCAGCCTCGATCAAATGCGCCAAGCGTTCGGAAAATTCAAACTTGACCGCGACTTTGAGCGGATGGCGCTGGGAAAGCGTCAACAACTGGTCCTGATATTTCGGCTCGCCAGTGCCCAGAATGACCCATTGCAGGTTGGTTGTTTGCACCCATTCTTGAATCACTGGCAAAATCAGGTCAATTCCCTTTTGCTCGCTCAGGCGGCCGACGAAGGCCACCAGCGGCGCGCCGCTGCCGTTTTGGAGGACGCCGTCGCGCGGCAGGCCGAATTCCTGCTGCAACGCCGCTTTGCACCGCATCTTGCCTTCACGGACATTTTTCGGACCGTACGTGGTTGGCAAGTAAGAGTCGATTTCCGGATTCCACTGGGAATAATCGACGCCATTGATGATGCCCGACAGCACCGAGCGCCGCTGCTGCAAAACGCCTTCCAAGCCACTGCCCAGCGGCGCGGTTTGAATTTCTTCGGCGTATCTGGGGCTGACCGTATTAATGGCGTCAGCAAACACCAATCCCGTTTTTAGTAAATTCAATTGGCCGAAGAATTCCATTTGATGCCAATTGAAATACTTCCAGTCGACGCCGGTGAGCAGCATGTCCCAATGCCAAAACGTGCCTTGGTAAGCAAGATTATGTACGGTAATCAACGACGCTGCTCGCTCGAATCGCGGTACGGCGCGGTATTCGATTTTGTGATATGCGGGCACCAACCCCGTTTGCCAATCGTTGCAGTGCAAAATGTCGACTTCTAGCTCCAGTTGCTGAATCGCTTCAAGCACTGCGCGGCTAAAGAAGACAAACCGTTCGCAATTGTCGGGATAATCGCGGCCGGCCGATTGGTAGAGTTCGGGCCGGTCGTAATATTCGGGCTGGTCGATGAAGTAAACCGGTACTTCACTGCCGGGAAGGCGGCTGACAAGCAGATTGCCATCGACCGACTTGCGGCCGATCGGAATCGAAACTTGCACACCGGTCGATTCAATTGGCAGGCCGGCCGCGCGAATCGAGCGGTAGCCCGGCATGATGACGGTCACCCGATGTCCCAGTCGAGCCAACTCCACCGGCAGCGCGCCGCAAACATCGGCCAATCCGCCGGTTTTGGCGAACGGAACGGCTTCGCTGGTCGCAAGAACGATGTTCACAGAGGAAATTCCGTAGTGAGAGGCCGTCGGTTTTGCCAACCAAACGCGAGTGTAAGCGAGCGACGGAAGCGGTCCCCCCTCGCAAAAACAACAGGTTGGAGTTGCCTTTACATCCTATTTTAGACCGCGAAACGCCCATTGGCGGTCAACCTAGCACAAATCCCCCGCCGAGTGAAAGCCCGCCTTTCCGCGTACATTACTACGCAATATGGCGTCGATTTGTGCGGCAGGAGCCAGGCGGCAGACAATTCTCGCCTGCCGCCAGTGACGGCTGCTTGTGAACTTTTCGGCCAGCAGGAATGGCTGGCCTCGCGATCGTCATTTTGCAGAGGCGATGAATGCCGCCATGCGATCAAGCCCGATTTCCAGATTTTCCAGCGATGTTGCATAGGAAATCCGCATATAACCCTCCGCGCCAAATGCCGAGCCCATGACCGTTGCCACTTGCTGCTGCTCCAAGAGTGCCAAGCACCATGCGGCCGAGTGATCGCATTTCGTGCCGCCGTAGGTTTTGCCGAGATGCTTGGAAATGTTGACGAAGGCATAAAACGCGCCCCCCATTTCCGGGCAGCTCACTTCGGGAATTTTCGCCAACCGCGATTTGACGAAGTCGCGTCGCTTGGCAAATTCCGCGAGCATTTGACCAACACACTGCTGCGGCCCTTCGATCGCAGCGACTGCCGCGTATTGGCTGATGCTGCACGGATTCGACGTTTCTTGACTTTGTAAATCTCCCATCGCTTTCGCAAGGTTTGGGGGCGAAAGTGTCCAGCCGATCCGCCAGCCCGTCATTGCATACGACTTGCTGACGCCACTAATGACGATCGTGCGGTTTTGTAAGCCAGGGCGAACCGTGGGAAAGCTGGCAAACTTATGGTTGCCGTAGATCAAATGTTCATAAATCTCGTCGCTGACCACCGTAAGGTTTCGCTCGATCGCCACGTCCGCCAGCGCGCTCAATTCGTCAGGCGAGTAAACACTACCGGTCGGATTGCTTGGCGAACAAAGGAGCAAAATCGTCGATCGCGCGTTGATTTTCGACTGGAGTGCTGCCGGCGTCAGTTTGAAGTCGTTACTTTCCGAGGTTTCGACGATCGCCGGCGTCGCCCCCGTCAGCTTCACGAGTTCCGCGTAGCTGACCCAATACGGCGCAGGAATGATTACCTCATCTCCCGGATTGCAGAGCGCCGCAAATACGTTATGGACCGAGTGCTTTGCTCCATTCGAAACGACGACCTGTGCCGGTGAATACTCCAGCCCGTGCCTCGCATGATACGACTTTGCAACGGCTTTTTTCAGTTCAATGATGCCGCTGGGGGCAGTGTAATGCGTATGCCCAGCCTTCATCGCCGCGGTGGCCGCGTCGCAGATATGCTGCGGCGTGGTGAAGTCGGGTTCGCCGACGCTGAAATCGAACACCCTCTTTCCCGCCGCCGAAAGTTCCTTGGCCTTGGCAGCCATCGCGAGCGTGGCGGAAGGCTCGAGTGCGGAAACTAAGTTAGAAATTTGCATGGCGGTCAATGATTCAATCGAAGAATAGGGACAAAAATCGATGGCATTTCGGCGCTCGAAATCAGCTCAAGCGAAGATTCATTTCCCGCCTCGTTGTTTCCGCCGCTCTCGACGGGCCTCGGCAACGCTAGCGCCGTTGGTTGGAGTCGATTTTCCCAGCAGCTTGGAAATCGCCGAGCCGCCGCCAGTCGCTTTCGGCGAAGCTCCACCGATCGTCTTCGGCAGCACTTTTCGCTCGGCAATGCCCCACAAGCTCGAAGCGATGAAGTAAATGCACAAACCGCTGGGAACCGTGTAAAACATGAATGCCATCAGCACCATCATGTACTTCATCATTTTTTGCTGCATTCGCGTTTGATCGTCGGTCGCCGGCGGCATGAACATTTTTTGCTGCCAGATGAACAGAGCCACCGTGATGAGCGGCAAGATATTCAAGTACGGCCCCAACGAGCCAAACCCGCGGTAGGCGGTGACAAATTTGGGCATGAAGCCGCTCCAATCGAGCAGCATATCGGGAGCGGCTAAATTCGAGCACCAGTGAATTGCCTCGCCCAATAGCGGCGCTTGACGCAATTCGACGTCCACCATCAGCGCGCGATAGAGCCCGAGGAAGATCGGCAATTGCACGAAGGCCATCATGCACCCCGACATCGGATTATAGTTGTGCTTCCGCCACAACTCTTGCATCGCTCGCGTCTTTTCCTCGGCTTTGCCTTTGTACTTTTCATTGATCTTATCCATCTCCGGCTTCAGTTCCTGCATTTTCTGTGCAGCCAGCGCTTGCTTGCGCGAAAGTGGGAACATGCAGGCCCGAACACAGACGGTGAGCATTACGATCGCAACCCCGTAATTGCCCACGAAACGATAAAATTCGTGCAGTACGGCCGTCAGCAATCGGGCAAAAAACGCCCAAATCGGCCAACCATAATAGATGAGCTTGCCGAGATTATCGCCGTGCGTGCCGTATTGGGCGAGCAACTCGGGTTGCTTGGGACCGGCAAAAACGGTGTACGTATGCTTGAGTGGATCTCCGCCCGGCGCGAGGGTCTTTTTCATGCTGACCAGCCGACACGTCACATCGCCCAGCAGCTTGTATCGACTATCGGCAGGCAATCGGCCGACCAGAATCGGACTGATTTCAGCCAACCAGAATGGACGGTCCACTTGTGGATTGGGAAGAACCGCAGAAGCGAAATACTGGGCATCGACGCCCGCATAGGTCAGCAGGGAGGGGTTTTCCGTCAACGGAACAACTTCCTCACTCTCGATTTGCATCGGGGTAAACACCGCTGGAGCATTGCTTTGAAGCAACGCGGCGACGTTGCGCACGCCGTTGGCCGTCGGAAAGAACGTGCCGTTGGGCGACGGGCGGCTGTTGTACCACCAACCTTCGACGGGCAGGCCCGTGGGACCGTCGAGTTGGTAGGCGACTTCGCGTGGCGTTTGGCCGACGTTTCGCAATTCGACATCCAGTGTCACATGGTAGGCCGGCTGGTTCGGAGCGTGTTTGGCGATGTGATAGCGTTTGACAACTTCCAAGCCGTACTGCGGAAGCGGCCGTGTGAATTCAACCGTGTCGGGATCTACTTGTTTGCCCGTCCAATGAGAGGCACGCAGTTTGACGCCGGGCAATTCAGTCTCGAGTTCGTCTCCCTTCAACTTCTTGTCGTCGATTTGTCGCAGCGTCAACAGAAACGAGTAGGGATCGTGATCGCCCGGCTCAACCACGTCGAGTCGCGTGGGAATATTCGCGCCCATTTCCAACACTTCGGGTCGAATCACTTCCAGCGGATGCCGAGATAGCTGTGCCGTAAGCTTTTGCGGCTGTCCGGCGCGGAGAACACCAACCTCGATCGATTGGCCCGGAACCGTCTTGCCGAGCAACTCCTTCACCAGCGCTTTGGCATCCTGGACCGCTTCTCCGTCGATCGACTGGATGATGTCGCCCGCCTGTAAGCCCGCGGCGGCGGCCGGTGTGCCAGGGCCAACAACACTCACGCGCGGGCCTTCCGCAGTGTCCGAAAGCGCCAGGTTACCGAGATAGCCGGTGCGGTCGTCGAGATCGCGATAGCGCTCTGAGGCGAGTTCCATTCGCTCGACCGCGGCCCCACGGTTGGTAATGGTCCACAAACCTCGATACGGATTTTGGTCCGATGGATCGACCGAGCCCAAAGTAAACCATTGCAATTCCGGTTCGTTCTCCTCGGCTTGATTGGCGGCTACTTCCAGCGATTTTTCGGCGGGTGGCTCTGCGTCGGCCTTTTTATCCGCTTCCTGAACTTTAGCGACATCTTTTTTGTCGCTGCCATTTTCGATCTCTGGTTTTTTTTCTGCGACCTGCTTCGCGGCGTTTTGGGCTGCGGGCTTCGGCGGATTGAGCCTGTTCCAAATGGCGTTGTTCACCATCAGAAAGGCCAGCGACAGGGCGAGAAATAGGACGAAACGACGATCCACGAATGATTCCTTGGCCGAAGGGCTAAAAATGTGTCAATGGCTGTTGCCGCCGGCTGAGCGGCGCTGAATATGCGAAGCTTCCTCAAGCATTCCGGTTTCGCGCGGCTTGCAGCACTAGCCAGTCATGCCAAATATAGGGAGCGAATCCGTTCATCGGAAGGCGGCTTTGAAGGCAACACGCAGGCCGATTTCGCTGTTGCCGCCTATCAGCGACTATCGCCCCTCCAAGAGTCGATCGCCGAGAAAATTGTCCAAATCTGGAATCTCGTGAATTTTTTGCCGCGTTTTCTCGGCCGGATATTCGACGCGGCGGAAGGTAACGTAGTCGTCTTCGAGCACCACGTAGCACGCTCGTCGATCGCCGTCGCGCGGCTGGCCGACGGAGCCAACATTGATCATCGCTTTTTCGGATCCGATCCGATAGCGGTATCCAATTTCCTCGGGACTGGAAAAATTCATGCTTTCGACGAACACTCCCGGAACGTGCGTATGTCCCTGAAAGCAGCACCGTTGAACCAGGGCAAAGCTCTTTTCCAGTTTTTTGGGGCTACAAATCACATCTTCTGGAAAGACATATTCATTGAGCGGATTGCGCGGCGAGCCGTGAACGAAGAGCAATCCATTGTCGCGATGCACGCGCGGCAACTCTCCCAAAAACTCCCAGCGGCGCGAGTTGTCGGCAGGATTTCCTTGGGGGCTTTCCAACTGCTCGCGAGTCCAGAAGATTGCCCGTTCCGCTCCGGAGTTGAACCCTTCTGGATCAAAGAGCGCCCCCTGATCGTGATTGCCGAGGAGGCACATCGCGCACTTCATGGTCAGATCGATGCACTCGCGCGGGTTCGGGCCGTAACCGATAATGTCGCCGAGACAAAAAATCTCGGCGATTCCCTGGCCACGAATGTCGGCCAGCACAGCCTCGAGTGCTTCGAGGTTACTGTGAATGTCGCTAATAATGGCTCGCTTCACGCGCAACGACCTATAGAATTCGAGCGAAGGTGATGATGAAAGGGTTGGATGAGTGAAGTCACGAGGACTGCATCGTCAGGCCCTTGCGAACCGGGCCGATTCTGAATCGCAAAATCGCTCGACATTACTGGGAGCCATTTGACTCGCATCGCCTATTATTTCGACTCTGCGGATTCTCTGTAAATAATAATGTTGCGGCTACGGCGAACGGGCGCTGGGTTCCATTCTATCCTCGGCACGCCGCAGAGGCTAAACTGGCAGTCTACGACCCGTAGCAACACAGGTCAAGCCATTGCGCCGACAGGAGTTGCGGCTTTGAGGGTTCAGGGTTCAGACAGATGCGTGAGACAATCTCGATATTGGAAATAAATTGGTAACCGTTCACGGTCTCAAATTGCCGATGCGTCATTTTCGTGGATTTGGTACTGTCGGGCCATGGACGGGAAGGATCGACGCATTCGAGAGAAAGATCGCGAGATCTTGGAGTTGAAGTTGCT
>JADZDJ010000229.1 GCA_020851115.1 Pirellulales bacterium | reverse complement strand
TTGGTTTCTGCGATCATCTCGCGGACATCACCAGGCTCGAGCGGCAGCGTTCGCATTGCGACATCCCGCATTACTTCGAGGAAAACTCCGCCAAGACCGAATACGAGCACCAATCCCCAATCCGGAATTCGGCGAAGTCCCGCAAATACCTCGAATCCCTCGGCGATCATCGGCTGCACAAGCAATCCGGCGAGCGTGGCTCCCGCGGACGCTTTGGCAAATCTGGCGACCAGATCACTCCAGGCAGCTCTAAGCTCGTCTGCGTCGCGGATGTTTAGTTTTACGAGCCCCAGTTCGGTCTTATGGGGCACATCATCGGAAATGGCCTTCAGGACCACAGGCCAACCAATCCGTTCGGCCGCGATACATGCAGCCTCCGGCGACTGAACAAGCTCCTCGACGGGAATCGGCACGCCAAAACCGGCAAGCAGTCGTTTGCCGTCGAACTCATTGATGACGCTCCGGGTCTCACCGAGAATCGGATTATGTGCGCCACGATTCAAATGCCCGGTAGCGGGAGAGGACTTTGTTTTACGCTTGAGTTCGTATCTTGCCACCCGGTCGATCGCCGCCAGCCCTTGTCGTGCTCCGCCGAGCATGGCAAGTCCTTCGGCCTGCAACAAATCCAGGCCCTTTTTCCAGATAAGGCCGGGACGCAGGTTCAGCCCATAGAACGGTTTATCGGATTTTCGCGAAGCCTCGACGAGGATCGGAATGACGACTTCCGAAAGCTTGATCGGCGCACCGTCCGCGTGTTCGGCGCAATACGCAATCGCGTCGTACCCGTCGTCACGAACCAGCACATCGAGCGCGTGGGTGAGGTTCGTGCGCACATCGCCATTTCCCCAGGCATCGAGCGGGTTGCCATCGCCCGTAACTCGGCCGATGACGCGTTCGACCTCGGCAATCGATGATGGACCCAGCGGCGGCAAGCTAAGATTCGCGGATTCGGCGATATCGAGAAGCAACTCGGCCTGCCCGCCCGACCCCGTCACCACAGCTATTCTGCGGCCGCGAGGACGGCGCGCTGCCTGAAGAGCGGCAAGCACCTCCGTCATTTCGACGAGGTCTGTCACCTCGATTGCGTTGGCCCGTCGGAGCACCTCCGAAAATACGTGCGTCTCTCCTGCAAGTCCGCCGGTGTGACTGACAATGGCTCGCTCGGCGCGCTCGCTGCGCCCCACCTTCAGTATGACGACCGGCTTTCCGAATGTCGCAGCGCGCTCGAGCGCACGACGAAATTCGTCTGGCCGGCGAACGCTCTCGAGGAAGGCCGCGATGATCTTAGTGTGGGGATCATCGATGAGGTAATTGATGTAATCCACTGCATCGATGACCGCTTCATTACCGGCAGAAATCACGCTGCTGAAGCCGAAGCGACGAACATCGCTCAATAGCCCAATGGTAATCGAACCGCTGTGTGAGATCAGCCCCACATTGCCTTTCAGCCGGTCAGGGTCGACTATGGCCAACCGGTAAGTGCTGGTTTTACTGTGGGGACTGATAATCCCCATGCAATTCGGGCCGCACAACGCGATGCGGTATTCTCGACAGAGCGTGACCAGACGGCTCTGAAGATCGGCGCCGTCTTTTCCGGATTCAGTAAAACCCGAATCGTAGATGATCGCTGCGCGAACCCCACGGGCGGCCAGCGCGCCGAGCTCCTCTACCGCTGCGCTTCCCTTGACGCCGAAAACCACCAAGTCTGGTGCGGCAGGCAAATCGTTGATCGAAGCAAAACAGCGCAGTCCGTACAACTCGCTGTGCCTTGGGTTTACAGGCCAGATCGGACCGGCAAATTCCATGCGCTGTAGCGAACTCGTCAGAATTTCTCCGATTGTGCCAGGGCGATCCGAGGCGCCAACGATGGCGATCGAGGAAGGAGCGAAAAGACCGGTTAAGCTCCATTCTCGGATTGTTTGGCTCGGCAGCGCGGCGGATTTCTCCGCTTGCTGCGGCGTCGCAGCTTCAAGCATTGTCAGTGGCACCCTAGCTGTGCAGGCAACGGCCTCCGATTGCGTCTATCCGATACTGCCGGCGCCGACGCCGAGGCCGCTCCATACGAAGCGGTGGGAACGAAAGCTGATAGAACAAGTCGTCGACTTCAACTCGATGTCATCTGTCTGCTAGCCCATTGGTCTGGAGTCATGTTGGAAGAGCCTGAAGCGGGGGCTTCAGGGTTCGGCGACATGGATCGACTTTGATCTATATGGCGAGCCACTGCGTCCAGCGTTCCCTGATCGCAGGCATGCGAGGAGCGAGCCAAGCAGCATCGTGACTGAATGCCACTTTGGCGTTGTCGGGCCAAGCGGGAGTCATGCGAACACGCTTTTCGGGCATCAGGGCGCGCGCATTAGGATTGGCAGGCCCATATGGCAACAGCATCGCGAGATTCGCCTGTGGTTCGGCTTGCGCGACGAAACTGATGAATTCCCATGCCATTGCCGCATTAGGATTGCCCCTCGGCACACATAAAGTCGCGTCGTAAAGCTCGGCGCCGTTCCAGACGATTTCGAGCGGCACGTTCGCTTCGATGAGATCAACGGCGCGGGCGCTCCACATCGCGATCATGTCGACTTCATCGCGAATCAATTGCTGGGATTGCGCAGCTTGTGTCCACCATACCTTGATATGGGGTTTGATCTCGTCCAGTTTCCGGAAGGCCCGATCTATGTCCATCGGGTAGAGCTTGTCGGTCGGCACGCCGTCGGCAAGCAACGCAAATGCAAGAGACGTAAAGGATCGGTCGAAGAGAGCGCGACGGCCTGGATACTTCTTGACGTTCCAGAAATCGGACCAGCTTTGCGGTCCGCCGTTCGGGAACTTGTCCTTGCGGTAGACCAGATTGGTGCCCAGAGAATAGCTGACAACCCCGTAATCACGAATCATGTGCGGCGGCACCTGGTCCTTCTTGATGATCGATGTATCGATTTTCTCGAGAAGGTTCTCGTGTACGCCGACGGCGAATTCGACGTCACCCAGATTCGTCAAATCCCAATCATAGTGTTTTTTTTGAACCTGAGCCTTGAGCTTGGCAAAAGAGACGGGCGAAACTGCCTTGACTTCAATTCCAGTTCGCGCGGTGAATGGCGCGAAGAACGCCTTACGCCAAGAGGTCTCCCATACGCCGCCATAGGAGTTGACATAAAGTGTCCGGGTCTGCGCCCGCGCTGAGGGGGCGATCAGAAATTCCCCGCCGAGCAGAGAACTGATACACAATCCCTTCATGAGATTGCGACGAGAAATTTTCTGCGGATTTGGCATTTGAAATCTCCCCCCATTTGTTTGGCCGTTGCATGGAAACTGCGACGACCGGTCTGGTCAAGCTTCAAACAGTCGAACGAGCTGCTGCGGCATTTCGCTGGCGTCGCCGCTCCTGCGCCAACACATAAATCCTTCGTAAGTAGGCAATCT
>JADZDJ010000228.1 GCA_020851115.1 Pirellulales bacterium | reverse complement strand
GACTGGCCTGGTGCGCAACTCGGTCGTTTCGTGCTTGGTGCTCGTGACCGTGCATGCCGACAACGTCGACAAGGTACTCGGGACACTATCGCCAGCAATGAGGCGCAAATTGAAGGAGTGCTTGAGGACTGCACTGGAGCTCGCATGAAATGTGCCGCGGGCGATCAACGTGCGAAGGCCGCGTGACGCTCGCACGAATCAGAGGAAACTGATTCAATGAAACCAATTGATCAATACCATCGCTGGGTCGAGTGGAGCGACGAGGACCAGGCCTACATTGGCAAGTGCCCCGACTTGATCACGGGAATTCATGGCAGCGATCCCATCGCGGTATACAAAGAATTGGAGCAGGTCGTTCAAGAGGTCATCGATCATTTCCAACAAACGGGACGCCAACTGCCACCCGCTCGCACACGGCCGATGATGGAAGTATTGTGACGAAAGCGAATTTGTCGGTGCCACAGTCAAGCTCTTGGCTCAGCTAATGATTTGGCGTCATTCGGTCACATTGAATATACTATCGGCATTCCCGCCGGTTTATTGCGGTGGGCACTGAACTGTGGAGCTAGGCCGTCCTAGTATTGCCATGATTCGCGATTCTGTCTTTTGGATCGTTATCGGCCTCTTTGGGCTTACGGGAGTCCTTCTGTATCTCAACGAACGGCAATTCACTACCGACAACAAATTTGGTAACGAGCGGTTCGCGGATGAAGTGCTGTCCCACCAGACTGAGGTACCAGAAATTACGAGGAAATTCGCCAGCTACACCTCGGAAAGCAAAACAGGATTTTCAGAACTGCGCGTCGGCCAGTTGGTGAGAGGATCAACTAAGTGCATCTTCGGTATTGCTTTTGTCAGCTTTATTGTATTGTCAGTCCGCCAGCACCGTTTGGAAAAGCGGCTGGTACGATTAGAAGCGGAACATTCCGCTTAACAAACCGTGGCAGCCACTCTTATACGAACGCTCATCTGCTTATTCATTTGCTTTGTAGCGCTGCTCATAGGCTCGAACGTATTTGCCGAATCGCCAACCGGCCTGACCATCGCCCTCTCCCCTGCGGGTGAATACCGATCTGCTCCGCACGGCCGGGGCAATATCTATGCACCGGACGTGCACTTCGAAAACGGCCATTATCGCATGTGGTTTGGTGGCCAGGGCCGCGATGGCCATGACCGCATTCAATTGGCCGAATCGGAAGATGGGCGAACTTGGCAACAGCGTGGCGTGGTGCTCGAAGATAAATCGGCCAACCATGTGAACGACCCCAGTGTCGTCAAAGTCGACGGCGAATACGTCGAATCGGTCCCCGAACCGTCTGAGGAAGGGGGACAGTCCCATTTTCCCTCGCGGACTCGGGAGAATCGGGACAGTCCCCGACGGTTCGGGCACCGATACTACATGTACTACACGCGGGCCGTTGCGGATATCTGCGACGACATCTGCCTCGCGACTTCGGCTGATGGCGTCACCTGGACCAAACGCGGCGTCGTGCTGAAGCCCTCGGAGCCCGACCAGTGGGATTCGCTGCTCGTCGGTCGGCCGAGCGTGCTCGTCGAGAACGGCCTGTTTCGCATGTGGTACGATGGCCGCAAGGATCTGCAGCCCGGCGCACCGGCCAAAAATGTTCCCATTTCGCCGACCTCATCCCGGGCCGTCGGCTATGCCGAATCGCGTGACGGCGTGCACTGGACTCGCCCGCGCGCCGAGCCCGTCTTCACGCACGATGCCGGCGGCATCCACGTCGTTCGCACGCGCCGCGGCTACGCCCTGCTCTACGAAGGCGGCGCCGGCACCCAACTCGCCACCAGCCCCGACGGCCTCACCTGGACCGCCAAAGGCCTGCTCGTTCCCACCACCGGCACCGCCCTCGACCGCTTCGGCCACGTCACGCCGTTCCTCTTCCTGCACCCACAAACGGGCGCTGCCACGCTGTACCTCGGTGCCGCCCGCGGTTCCCATTGGGATGAAAACCACATCGTTGGAATGGAGCTTTCGCCAGAACAACTCGCGAGATTAAATAATCAGTAGCAGCAATATTCCGCATGCCAGCTACCAAGGTCGATATTTTGAAGCGAGTCGACAATGGGATTGGACGGTATCGAAATCATTATGGAAGTCGAGGATCGTTTCGGAATTACGATCTCCGATAACGAAGCTCAGAGCCTGCTAACTGTTGGCAACCTGCTTCATCTAATCAACAGCCGAATCGCCACAGCCCATAACGCTCGCTGCCCAAGTCTCGCTGCATTTCTGCGAATACGACAAATTACACGCGAATGTCTCGAACAACCTGGCTTGCGAATCCGGCCTTCGACTGCAATCGCAGCCGTCGTGCCGCTTCACCGCCGCGCCCAGTTGTGGCGTGCGTTGGGCGATGTCAACGGCACTTCGCCTCCATTCTTGCGTCGCCCGAAGTTGTTGCGTTACGCCCTCGTAGCTGTTGCTGCCGTCGCAATAATGTTGGGACTCTCGACGGCAACGTTCGAACCGGCTATGGTGCCCCTGGGCTTGTTTGCCGCAGGAATATTCATCGTCGCGCTATACGTCACGACGTCTTTATTTCGTGTCGTCCCGCCAACCAAGTTCTCCACATTCGGCGATGCAACTCGTCGGTTGGTCGGCCTCTCGTCGGCAACAGAACCCACCTTTACGGAAACCGACGTGCTGCAACATGTCCGTCAAATCTGTGTCGAAATTCTCGGCGTTAAGGCTGCCGATGTCGTGCCGACTGCCCGATTCGTTCAGGACCTGGGCCTGCAATAGTGAATGTGCCGGCCCAGATTTGCTGACTATGTGCAATTGGCAGTATCCCTTTACT
>JADZDJ010000227.1 GCA_020851115.1 Pirellulales bacterium | reverse complement strand
CGTTCTTGTTGTCGTCATCGTTGTTGACGAAAACTCGTTTCCCAGGAAACGTAGTTTCAATCTCGTCCTCGGCCTCCGTGCCGTCGATCGCGCCCGTGTTGTCCGAGTCGGTATCTAGATCCATGGTTGCGATAGCCCAGGACTTTCGGACAGCAGCGGCAACGGCGTAGGCGTAGCATAGGCCAGGGGGCCACGCAGGTCCGCGATCGGCCTCCGAAATCATCCGCCCGCGTGCTGACCTTGGAAAATCACGGGCCACCGGGCAAGCGGTCGCTGAATTCTGTCGTGATCCCGTGCTTTCGCGATCCGATCCCAGCCCGGCAGCCCGAATTCCAAACCCCCAAATCTTTAATCTTAAACCTCTTGACAGATATCTATACATGCGATAACATGGACAGGCCAGCACCATCGCTGGTGCGGCCCGCCGTGCCGAACGGCATGCAGTGGCCGACGATCTTTGAAATTTTACTCCGCACATCGCAACCCACGGCCACCGCCCCGCCGTGTCGCAGATCGCTCAATACTCACCACTGGACGACTTCCCCCATGCCCAATCCCCGCTTTTTCATGATTTAGCCTATGGACGTCCACACGATTCAAATAACATCCAGCATCCAGGATCGAATATCCGGCAGCCACCCCCTTATTTTCCATCGACCCTCGCCACGCCTCAAACTTCATAAACACCCGTAAATTCCCGATCCATTTCGCTTCCGCCCGCCGTTTTTTTGCACACCCCCCCGGAAATGGACCGGAAATGAATGCCGCGAAAACCTTCACGTTGCTCGGGCAAATCGCACTTCTCCCACTTCTTCATTTCCACCACAAAAAATATTTTCCGAAATTGCACGCTAACGCCAAACGCAATTTCCCCGAGAAAAACCAACTGAAGAACGAAGGGCACTGATTTCGCCACTTAGCATTCATCATTCACCGTTCGACCAGTCACGATTTTGGTTGGCATTGCTGACCGATTTGGCGATACCTAGATTGGCGCACCCCTGCGATCGATACCGGCCGGCACATTGGTAGAAGGCGCGCCGATGCCGACAACACGATCTAGCGCCTGTCCGACGCCATGATGCTCCCATCACACGCTGAACTTGATGTGCAAGATATCGCCGTCTTGCACCACATAGTCTTTTGGCTCTTGCCGCAACAGGTTGTGAGCCTTGATCTCCCGCTCGCTGCCCAGCCGGATCAAGTCTTCGCAGCGCATCGTTTCGGCGCGGATAAAGCCGCGGGCCAGATCGGTATGGATGTTTTCCGCGGCTTCCAAGGCCGTGCCGCCTTGATGCAAGAGCCACGTTCGGACTTCCTTTTCCCCGGCGGTGAAATAGAGCATCTGCCCCGAGGCATCCATGATCTGCCGGATAACATGGTCGCGATCGACACGCTCCAGGCCGAATTCCTGCTCGAAAGCATGACGATCGTCCGGCGACATTCCCGCCAGGTCGAGTTCCAGCCGCAGCGGCGCGGCGGCCCAAGCGAGCTTGCCTCCACCGGCAGCATCGGCCGGCGCCGGATACTTGTCTGCCGGATCGTCGTCGGCCAAGTTCACCAGCACCATTTTGGGTTTCTCGGTGAGCAGCCGGAACGCGCGGGTGAACTTTCGCTGCTCATCGGAAAGCGACGCCTCGCGGGCTTGCTGGCCGGCTTCGAGTGTGGCTTGCAGCAGCTTGAGGGCCACGATTTCTGCTTCTTCGGCTTCGCGTTGGTCCTTTGGTCGCGGCTTTTTCAGCGATTCTTCCAGCCGCTGCACGCGGCCCGCGACAATTTCCAAATCGGCGAGCAGCAAGTCTTCTTCAAACGTACGCAAATCGACCAGCGGATCGGCGCCGCCGAAGCCGGCCACCGTCAGCAGCAGACAGCCCGCCTCGCGCAACACGGCGAGCCGAGCGGCGTTGCCTTCGTGCGTTCGCGACAAACCCGGCGTATCGACGATCTCCAGCGCTGCCTGCGTGATCTTTTTCGGAGTGTAGATCTTGCAGAGCGGATCGATTCGCAAATCGGGGATCGGCGCCATCGCACTTTGCGACGTGTGCGCAAGGGCCGGATCGGCCTTAACTCCCGTTAACCATTCGAAGAGCGTGCTCTTGCCCGACCCCTGATACCCGACAATGCCGATTTTCATGGAAATCCTATGTAAGCGAGTCCATCCGAGGCGCGAGTGCGATAGCCTGACAGCCATCCGCATTGCCTCGATTGGTACGCCGGTTCTACCGTTTTGCGTCGCCAGATGTCCAGGGGCGCAAAGAAATCGCGCGACTACCGCCTCGCCAATGCCTTGCCCTCCAAACGTCGTGACGATTGCGAATCGCCGCAACTGTCCGCTCTCAGTCGTCTATCGCTTACAACCGTTAATACTGCCACCCGTGGCGCGTTCGGCACGAATCGCCCAACGTCCTACCGAATGCAATTCGACGAGCCGGCGGCCGATGAAAACTGCTGATGGCGCGCCTTCTCTCGCCGCTGGCGCCACACGTTCGTTTTCGAGGAGAATTATTCATGTGGCGCGCATTTTTTCTTGCTATTGGCCTGTTTCTGTTAGTCGTTGGAGCGGAGTGTCTGCTGATCGACCAAGCGACCATTTCCAACGCCGAGTCGGGCGTGGTCACCGTCGTACCGCCCGAATGGGTTCCGTGGAGCCTCATGTCGGCAGGTGCCATCACCATGCTCTACTCGTTTACCTTGCCGAAGAAATTCAGCGGAAGTTGAACGGGCGGCAGCCGTCTTGCCGCATCATGTTAACGTGCAGACCGCAGCTCTGCGGCGTCAACTCTTTGCCGGCGACAGCAAACGTAGCACTTGCAAAAGGATGGCCGCGACACCGAACGCAGCCAACAGTGCTTGTAACTCATCACCCCAAGACCAAGTCTTGGCGGGCGTGCTGGCAAGCGATTGAGTATCGACGGGCGAATCGGCACGAATGACGACCGCCGGCGCAGGGCTGTCAATCCTTGGCACAGTGGCCTCGGAGACGACAGCCGCCGAATTTAGCGTTTGAATTTGCCCCGCAAATGCCGCACGCGGCGAATCGAAATGGTTGGCATACAATTGAACGGGCCCTTTGAGCTTATCTCCAGGCGAGTTGGATACCGGAGGAAGTGTGGTCGCCGGCAATCGCTGCAAGTCTGCGGAAGCGAGCTGCAGAAATCGATGCACCCGCCCTCCATAGCTGCCCGATGTCGTTCCAGCCCCTGCGCCAAACAGCACCCCAGCCAGTTCGCCGCGACTATTGAGAATGGGCCCACCCGAGTCACCTTGGCGAGCGGCCGTGGAAAGTTCGATCATTTCGTAGGGCATATTGCCACCCGGCGACAAGTATTGCGTACAGCGGCCCGATTGCATTTTATATTTCCCGCTGCCGTAGCCCGCGATACGGAGCGGATCGCCTGGTTTTGGGGCAGCCGTCGAAAGTGGCACCGGTTCAACGGGGGGCTTGGCAATGAGCAGCGCCGCCAAATCCCAATCGCGATCCAGGCGGATGATTTTCGCAGACGACCGGAATCCGTCGGGAAAAACAACTTCGACCGGTCCGCGCGCATCGCGCACGACGTGCCAGTTCGTCACGACCAACCCGTGCTCATCGTTCTTGTCGATCAAGGTTCCCGAGCCGAGCGACAAGGTTGCTCCCTCGGGAGCGACGACCCGCACAACGGCGGGATGCGGCGTCTGCGGCGGCGACCAATCGGGCCAAAGCGCAGCCAAGCGGAGCTGGTCCGTGGAGCAGGCGTCCTTGTCTGCCAGGACGGAACACTGCGCAAGTCTCGTGGTAGACAACAAAGTCTGTCCCGCGGCACATAGCGGAACGCACATGGCCATTGCGCAAAGCAGCGCCATACCGTTTATCAATGCCGAAATCGCAGACCTAAGAATTGAAATCCCCATCGCGACATTCTTAACCATTCCCATTGCCAGCTCATCAAAACTGCGTCGCGCAAACGTTCAACTTGCCGCGCGCGGCGGCGCTCGGCGCTCGGCCTCGCGCTTCAAAATCAACTCCAGCAGACGCTGGCGAAGCTGCTGCTTATCGGCGGCGGCAGGCGACGACTTGTCGGCGGTCGCGGCGGCGTGGATCATACGATTGTTCGAAGTACTCATGCTGCGATAGGGCGACCGCCTTGCAAATCGGCGTCGCGCGGCGGAAAATCCTCCCCGTGGTTGTATAGCGCTTTTAAGCGTTCGAGTTCGGCGCGCAGAGCATTGTCGGCCAATTTCGCCAGCGTCAATCGCGCCGGATAGCCTGCCAAATGCACCGCGGCATTTCGTGCCGCGTCGAGTACGTCGGTCGACAGATACAGAGTTGCGCGCACTCTCGGGCAATACGAATGCTGAGAACCGTAGGGCATTTCGCCTCCTGCACACAAAGTAAGTCAAAATTCTTTCAGACCAATCCCACCGACCGTTGAGAGCGCACTACGGTGGTCATCGGCGAGATTGGGCAATCGGTGGTTCGATGGCCGAGTTCCGTGAAAACGTGCGACGTTTCACCACGCGTCCGACCTTGAATAACTTTCGGACGTTGCCAGCAGGATGCACCAATCGACAGCGCGCGGCTCGATTTGCCGAAACAGTCCAGAAAGTTTTGGCAGGCCGCAGGGTTTGCCAGATCGGCGCAACTGCACCAGCAGAGTCTGCCGGCAACCACCATCGCCGATTTTCCAGCCGTTTACCGCAACTTTCTCGCCTTGCGTTGGGCCGATGCGCTTGCAATTTGGCACCGGGCGATTCGCCCGGCGACGCGCCGACCTGATAGGCGTGATGCTGGGGTTGGCGGTATAATCCACCGGGCACCGACGTATCGCTGGCACGAATCGCTCGATCAATCCATGGAGCTTTGATTCCTCGCTCTCCATTTCGCCTTCTCCATTTGGCTATGTCTCCCGATCAGTTCCCCGTGATCATCGATTGGCCTGTCCATTGGGGCGATCAAGACCTATTCGGGCATGTCAACAACGTCGTCTACTTTCGCTGGTTGGAATCGGCGCGGGTCGCGTATCTCGACCGAATTGGCTTGGCTCGATTGCATGGCCAAGAAGTTCTCGGCCCAATTCTGGCCGCGATTGCGTGCAATTTTCGTCGACAAATCGAATTTCCCGATACCGTTCGAATTGGCGCCCGCGTGACTCACATCGGCAACACCAGCATGACCATTGAACATGCGATCTGGAGCAGCGCGCGGAGCGGCGAACATACCGCCGATGCCACTTCGACCGTGGTTATTTTCGACTACCCATCGCAGCGTCCCGTTCGAGTTCCGGACGGCATTCGGCGCAAAATCGAAGCACTCGAAGGCAAACCCTTTTAGCTTTGATGCCGAGCCAATACTGCCTGCGCTGGATCGCCCACGACCAATCGCATTTCAGCGGGAGGCAGCACGACGACCGGAAAACTGCGCTCGAAGTCGGGCCAGCCTGCGGCATCGCCGCGGACAACGAGCTTCCATTGCACCTCGTTGTGATCCGATTTGAATGAGTGCATCGCGCCGCTGGGAGCATCGAATCGGCAATGGGCTTCATAAGGAGTGCCGGGACGAACTTCAAAGTTCCGTTGCTCGAAGATCGCTCGATGGAACACTCGGCGACGCTCGGTGCGAGCATCGGTTCCCAGTCGATAGGTCGCCGATTCTTCGCATTCCAACGACAGTTCGAAGCGGTTCATCGTAAGATGGCCCGCTTGCGATATATAGACTTCATAGTCCCGCGCAGGCACGAGTGGATGATCGGAAAGTTCGATCTGCGTTGGGCCGACGCCGGTCGCGATCAACAACTCGCGAACAAAAAAGTATGTCAAAAACCCGCCGGTCGCGAAGAATGGTACGATAAACAGGTCGAGCCACCAATCGGGAGTTCCGCGCAAGTGGTTGCGAATGGCAATCACAATGAACAGCGACACAATGCCGTTCCACAACAGCGAGGTCATCGTTGCGGCGAACAGTCGCCAGCCGTGCGACCCTTCGATCGGCAAGCGGTACTTCAAGTGCGTGCCGGGACTGTTCGTAATGTTGTCGTCGCGCGGCACACTGGGGAGCAATTTGGAGCGGATATCCAGCTCATTGAGCAATTCCAATCGACCGGGACGACCTTGTACGGCGCGGTGTTCCGGCGACTTGCCCCATTGCCACAGCGCATAGATCAGCCTTCCTCCGCCGATCAGCATGAAGCCAGCGGGTGCCAACACCAATAGCCAGAACCACCAACTGTATCCGCGCACCAGCACTGCGCGATCCGGATCGAGTGGATCGAACCAACATTTGTATTGACCGCCGATTTCCAACGGATCGAGCAACGCCCGTTTGTCGTCTCGCCCTCGGCTGTAGGCACCGGTAATGTCGTAGGTCCAGATTCTGTATTCTTTTTCGCCAACCCGATATTGGATTTCGACTTGAGGGCGAAAGGTCGCAGTTCGACCGCGACCGATCTGTTCGTCGATACGTTTGTCGAGTACCCTGGCCGTAGTTTCCACAAACTCGTGGTTGGCGCGCCATTCTGGCAGAACGATTTTGGCCAATAGCAAAATCAGAAATACCGCCCCGACGACGAACACGAAGCCAAAAAACAGAATTTCCCCAGCGCTCGCCAAAGTTTTCGAGCCCGAGCGGCGATGTCCGCGTTTCTTGGTGAATAGACGAAGCGGTCGAGCCACAGACCTGCGAATGTTAGAGCAAGGATCCGGCAGCGCATCCAATTGGGTTTGTTGGAGGGCAATCCTTTTTCCAAATCAGCCAATTCTATGGCTTTCGTCGAAGGAACAGATGGGCCCCCACAGGCATATAGGAAATACGCTCTGAAGCCGCAGCCCGGAAAGTATGCGGCATCTTACTTGAGTCTATCCGTTTCGGCGCAAACTGCCAACCGACGGCAACGCAGCCGGTTCAGCCATTACCGCCGTCGATGTCTTCTTCGTCTGCCGGACGCTCAAAAGCTATTCTTCCGTTGGGAAAACTCACACCCCAACCAACTGCGTCTGACGGCTCGAACGATAAAAGCCGATGCTTTCGAGCGCCTTATAGACTTCCTCCAAAGTTTTCTCGCCAAAGTTGGAAATGCTGAGTAAGTCTTCGCGAGTGCAGTGCAGCAAGTCGTTCACGGTGAAGATACCGCGTTCTTCGAGGCAGTTGGTTGTCCGCACCGCGAGGCCAATTTCAGCGGTGCTCATCTCAAGGCGTTCGAGCAGGTCCACTTCGGAATTGCGAAGCGTACTGAGCGGAATACGGGTCCGACTCATGGGATCCCTCCCTTTGATGACAGATGTTTCTCTGGCCTCTCGACCCCACCGTGAGTTCGAACCGACGCCAGATTGAGGAAGTAATATAACGAAATTTCTCAGTTCGCCAACTATTCGCTCGGGAAATGGGGGATAAAATTTCGAGGCCAATGCTAGCACTGCTATCGCGGATTGTCGATTGTAAGCGGTCAATTGACGGCGGTCCATTGTCCGTTGGCGAAGTTGCTCCGTCCAGGAAGAACTGATCGAAGGTGAATGATTAGGAGGCGAATCCCTTCGCCAGATGCCGCTTACATGATTCAATTTGAGGAAGGGATTCCCCAGTTACCAGAATTTTACGTACGCGGTAAGAATGCACCGTTGCAATTCCGAGAAGCGTCGCCCCCAATTGCTTCATGACGAACACGGAAAGTCAAAGAATCGACATTGAACACCATTGAACACAAAGCAACGGAAGCGCAAACCGTCAACAACTGATGACTGATAAAACCGTGCATCATCTTACGGAAGAACTAACCGCCTCCCAACTCGAAGCCGTCGGCCATGTCGAGGGACCACTGCTTATTCTGGCAGGCCCCGGCAGCGGCAAGACGCGTGTGGTCACGCACCGCATTGCAAATCTGTTGGAACATGGCATCCCAGCGCGAAACATTCTCGCGCTCACCTTCACCAACAAAGCGGCCGACGAAATGAAGCGGCGAGTTGGACTGCTGGCTCCGATGGCGTCGGTATGGATGAGCACGTTTCACCGCTATTGCGCCCGTCTGTTGCGAGAATATGCGCCGCTTGTCGGCTTGCCCGAGAATTATTCGATTTATGATACATCCGACAGCCTGAGCGCTCTCAAGCATGCGCTCGATGAACTTGATCTCGACCTGACGCACACGACACCCGAGCGCGTGCAGTCGGCGATCAGTTGGGCCAAGAATAACCTAGTGACCGCCGAGCAATATGAGCCGCGCCGTGGAAGTCCGATTGGAGCCATCGTGGCTCAGGTTTATCCCGCCTATCAAAAGCGGCTGCTCGCCAGCGGCGCGGTCGATTTCGACGACTTGCTGCTGCACATCGCCGTTTTGCTGCGCGAGAATCCCGAAGTCCGCCGACGTCTTGACGAGCGATATAAATTCATTCTGGTCGACGAATACCAAGACACGAATCTTGCTCAATACACAATTGTGCGGGCAATGTCGATCGATCATCCAAACTTGGCAGTCACGGGCGATCCCGACCAATCGATTTACGGCTGGCGCGGCGCTAATCTGAACAACATTCTCGATTTCGAACACGACTATCCCAGCGTCAAGATTGTCAGATTGGAACAAAACTATCGCAGCACTCAACGCATCTTGCGATTGGCTGATAAACTCATTGCCCACAACAAGCGCCGCAAGGCAAAGGGGCTATTTACTGAAAACGCCGAAGGCAACCCGATCGGGCTGCGGTTCGAGCCGTCGCAAAAGGACGAAGCGGAACGCATTGCCCAGTACATCGAAACCGAGGTGCGAGCGGGAAAGCGGCGGCTGAACGACTTTGCGGTGTTTTATCGCACCAATGCGCTCTCGCGAGCGCTCGAATTCGCGCTTCGCGAGTTTGGCGTTCCCTATCAAATGGTCAACGGACTGGAGTTCTATCAGCGTAAGGAAATCAAAGATGTGCTGGCGTATTTGCATCTGCTCAATAATCCACGCGATAATGTCGCCCTGGTGCGGATCATTAATACGCCGCCGCGCGGGATCGGCCGCAGCACCATTGCCAAATTGCAAGAGCACGCCGATCGGCATGGCAGCAGCATTCTAGAAGCCGCACGCATCGCCGGTGTGGTCAATGGGTTGAACAAGCGGGCTGCCGTCGCCGTGGCAAAGTTCGTCGCTCTCTTCGATCATCTGAATTTAGCCACCGGCGACCCGGTCGAAGCGGTGATCGGTCGCGTGCTCAACGAATCGGGCTATCAAGATTTCTTGAAATTGTCGGAAGACGAAGACGATCAGGAACGGCTAGCAAATGTGCAAGAATTGCTGACCGCTGCTCGCGAATTCGACGAAACGCATCCTGGCCCCGGCGCGCTAGAGTCCTTTCTCGAACAAGCTGCGCTTGTGAACGACACCGACGCCTGGGAGGTTGAAGACGACCGCGTGACGCTGATGACAGTTCACGCCGCCAAGGGATTAGAATTTCCGGTGGTGTTTCTGATCGCGCTGGAAGAGGGCATTTTTCCGCACGAACGCAGCCGCAACGACGAGGAACAGCTCGAAGAAGAACGACGCCTGCTGTTCGTTGCCATTACGCGAGCGAAAGAAGAATTACACCTGAGCCGTGCCTGCTACCGCCACTACCGCGGCCAGTTCCGCCCCACCGTCCCTAGCGCGTTCCTGATCGAACTGCCCCAAGAGGATCTCAACTTTCAGCAGCCCCAAACGACCGGTTCGGCCATTCCCACCTGGCACCAACCCAATGACGAGCACGACGCCGTTGACGATCTTCACGATGACGATCTGGTATTTCCTCCCCGGCAGCCAGCGGCAAACAATTCGACCAACATAGACCTTGCCACAAGGCTCACAACCGCGGCCGAATTGGCGGCTCGTCGCGATTCGACCGCAGACGTCAAAGCCACAAGCATGGCGTCCAATGTCTCGCCGGAAGTATTTCACCAGGGGATGATCGTCTCACATCCGGAATACGGCGTCGGCAAAATCGTCGCAATTTCCGGTAGCGGCGCGAAGCGCAAAGCCTCGGTAATCTTCGCCAAAGGGAGCGGCGAAAAGAAGTTTGTTCTCGCCCATTGTCCGCTGCGGCCCGCTAGTGATTGTTGATCGACAATCCTCTTCGCGCGATGCGATGAGAGCGACTGCCGACGCAGTCGGCAGGCTTGCGAGTGGCGGGAATGATGCTTTAGACGGTTTTTCCAGTCAGCGCCTTCTTGTGTTCGTCGATCCGCCGCAGCCAATGGTGGATCTGGCCCGCCATCACAAGCTGCATAGCGCCAATGGCGATGGCATAGATGCCGATGAGCAACACCACGAGTTGAACGCCTTCCACCGGGCAGCGCAGCAGCACTAGGCCAAAAATGATCGATATGATTCCCGACAGAATCATCAGCCATTCGCCTTGCACTTGTTTGCGGAGACGGATGGCCAGTGCAACCTCCAAGACCCCGGTAAACAACGCCCGAACACCGATATAGAGGACGATGATAAAGATCGCTTTGCCGGGTTGGGTCAATGCAAAAATGCCAATGATGATGCCAAGCAGGCCTGCCAGAAACAGCAGCACCCAATCGTCAAAGGTATCGGTACTGAGCAAAGCGCCAACGCACGCGAATGCCCCTTCGACAAGTGCATAAATTCCAAACACCCATATCAACGCCGCCGCCACTTGCCCTTCGGGCAATCCGAGCACTAGCACGCCAAAGAACAGCGAAAGCAATCCGCGAATAATCAGAAACGTCGAGGTGCGCTTGGCTTTGTCGAGCATGGCATTTCTCCTCACGCCACGGTGGACGTGACCGGAAAGGGTGGAAAGTTGGTGATAAAATTCTTCATACATTTCTAGGTTACAACCTGGACTGTCGCAACTCTCACCCGTCGCGAATATAACGAATCTTCCGCCTGAGATCCCCATTCTGCCGCCCGGCCCGTTGACTATGAGTGAAATCCACCCACTCGAGCGAAAAGACACTCGGCAGTTCCTACTCGAAATTGTGCAGCCCGGCTTAATGGGCCTGATGGATGGCTCCATTTCCACCTTGGCGCCAATCTTTGCAGCGGCATTTGCTACGCGCGTACCGTACAAGGCATTTTTAGTCGGCATGGCGGCTTCGCTGGGGGCCGGCATTAGTATGGGCATTGCCGAGGCGTTTTCCGACGACGGCTCACTCACCGGCCGCGGTCGGCCACTACTCCGCGGACTGATTGAAGGCTTGATGACGTTCTTAGGCGGAGTTGGCCACAGTTTGCCATTTCTGATCCACCGCTTTGATACCGCCGTATTTGTCGCCAGCATCGTCGTGGCAATTGAACTAATGGCCATCGCATGGATTCGGCACCGCTACATGAAGACAAAATTCGTAGCCGCAGTGCTGCAGGTCATTGTCGGTGGCACTGTCGTCTTTCTGGCGGGCGTGTTGATTGGAAGCTCGTAGCACGGCTCAACCGAACGACCTCATGGAGATTCAAGAAGTCAGAGTAGCGATAGCACCGCGGTGGTAGAAAGCGATCAGCAATGCTGGCGATCGCGACGATACGATCGATCGCATTGCCGCCCGCGCAGGACATCGCCCCTTCGTGTTTACAAGTCCTGCTGCGACCGATCATTTTCCAAGGCAGAATCGGCTGAAGATGCGATCGAGCAAATCTGCGGTATAAACCGTTCCGCAGATCTTGCCGAGTTCCTCGAGTACGGCACGAACCGGCACGGCGATCAACTCCTCTCCAGCGGTTTCGGCCAATTGACGCGCTTCGGCAATCGCATCGATGGCCAATCGGATACTCTCGCGTGTTCGCGCGGCGGTCGCAGCAACCACGTTTGATTCGGCCGGCTTCGCCAACAGCGCGCCGGCAATTGCCGCTCGAAGCTGGCTCAGGCCGTACCCCGTTCGGCTCCTCGTGATAATTCCGTCCTCTGACTGACCGGCCAAATCACACTTGGTCCAAGCCACCAGTAAGTTTAGTTGCCGCAAAGTTTGTTGCTCCCAATCGCTGATGGATCTGGTCGTGTCGAGACACAGAACGCGAAGATCGGCTCGCAAGTGTTGCAGGGTCGCTGCTTGTCGAGCGGCCGCACCGAGAGGCGAAGGGATCGGATCCATATCAACACCAGCGGTGTCGATCAGTTCGATTTCCATTCCATCGCAGACGATATTCGCTGACAGGTAGTCGCGTGTTGTGCCAGCCGTCGGCGATACCAAGGCGGAGTCGGCTTGAGCTAGCGCGTTGAATAAGCTGCTTTTACCGACATTCGGCGCGCCGATGAGAGCCACGCGCAACGATTGGTTTGCGTCGACTCGCTGGCCGAGTTGATTCCACAGCGATTCGAGCTGGCTGGCTGCGCTCGCAAGCCGCTCGTCGAGTTCGTGTCGTTCGATCAAATGAATGTCTTCTTCCGCAAAATCCAGGCCGGATTCTAAATCGGCTAACAGATTCAACAAATCGTCGCGCAGTTTTTGCAAGGGTTCCGACAAGCCGCCGGCTAATTGAGCCAATCCTGCATCGAGTTGTCGGCGATCGATGGCATCGATCACGCCAAGGACCGCTTCGGCTTGCGTCAAATCAATGCGCCCAGCCAAGAAAGCTCGTAAGGTAAATTCGCCAGGCTGAGCCAATCGTGCGCCGGATGCACACATCCTTTGCAATAACCAGTCGAGAAGCGGCGGTGAACCAATGGTGTGAAATTCAACCACCGGTTGCCGCGTATAGCTTCGACCAGTTGGCCAGAGAAATAGGGTGACCGGCAGGCTATTCGCTGGCGCTGCGCAGTCCGTCGCGGCCTGCGCGGCGACGAAAATCTGGCCATCAACAGCCGTTGGTATGCTGATTTTTCCCAGCTCTACCGATCGATTGGCTGAACTGAAGCATCGCGACGCGATACTCACGACATCCGGCCCGCTCAACCGAACGATCCCGCGTCCCGCCCCACCGGAGGCCGATGCGATCGCGACAATGGTGTCGTCCAGCGAGAACATCAATTCAAGTCCCGTTTTTCATAAAGTGCCGTTCGGAAAACCTGCGGTAGTCATCAGTGATCGAGCTTGACGAGCAGGCAGTCACCCGGTTCGAAATGCGCAACTTTGTTCGACCAGCGTGGGTTTTCCCTAATCGTTGCAAGGAGTGCAATTGCTCTCAATCGGGATCGGGCTTTTTCTCCTGCTGGACTCTTTCGATTGGCCCTTTCACTGGCGGCAGCAACTTGATGTCGCCGCCGCTGTCGACATCCGTGGACGCATCCGAAGTTGGCAGCAGCGTGGATTTGTCGCCCGGCGCGGGGAGTTCAGGCTCTGACGCGGCTGGCGCAGTGGGCGGAGTCGGTACACTCGTTGCTTCAGGCAAGACCGGTTGTCCGGGAGGAACCGTCTCGGTCGGCGCCGGCGGCATGGCGTCGGCCGGCGGCGATGAATTGCAGGGGCCGAATATCGACAATAGCTGAGCGCCATACGACTGCAATGCGCCGGGCGATTGCAGCGCGCCGGGCGGCAGGCCGCCGCCGCCCAAGGCTTGATAAGCGTTGATGATGGCCGCCAGTTGCTGCTGTTTGGTGTCGATCAATACCATTCTGGCATCCATAAAGTCGCGTTGAGCAAGTAGCACATCAATGTATTCGGTACCAGGATGGGCGGCCTGAAAGAGGCTGGTCGCAATGGTGACCGACTCCTCTAAGGCCCTCAACTGCTGCCTCTTGATGTCGATGCTCGTACTGTAGTTCTGCACCTTGGCCATGCGATTGACGACCTCGGTGAACGCATTCAAAACAGTGCGCTGATAGTCGTAGACGGCCTGCAATTGTTTGGCGTTCGCCGTGAGGTAATCGGCTTTGATTGCCCGCCGGTTGATTAGCGGCCCCACCAGATCGCCGGCGACATTGTAAATTAACGATTCTGGAGTAATGAATAAATATCTTGGATTGAAAGCCTCCCAGCCGACGCCTGAGCTGAGGTTCAACTGTGGAAAAAATCGTGCCCGTGCGACCCTCACATCGAGCCCGGCAGCCTGCAGCTCGCGCTCAGCTTGGCGGATGTCGCCGCGGTTTTGCAATAGTTGCGCAGGTAGCCCAAACGCCAGGGCCCGAAGGTTCAATTCGAGAAATTTTGATGAATCCCGTTGGACACGTTGCGGAAACCGACCGAGCAAGAAGTTGATCCGGTTTTCGACCTGAACGATATCTTGTTGAATAATCAGTTTTTCGCTCTGGTTCTTGCGAACCTCGGCAAGAAATCGTTGGACGGGCAATTCGGTGTCGCGACCGGCCGCCTTGTTGAGCTTGGCAACCTCAAGGCTGCGCTGCTGAATATCGATCGTCAAATCAAGCGTCGCCATCCGGTTGTCGAGCGCCATCAACTCGTAATAATTCTCCGCCACCTCGGCGACCATGCGAGTCACGATATAGTTCTGGCCATCGGCAGTACCCAGATAGCGATACATGGCCGCATCCCTGGCGTTTCGCAACATTCTCCAGATATCCACCTGCCAACTAACGTCGGCAGCGACTAGAAAATTGGGCAGCGGGTTGGGAAAAGGCTTTCCGGGAAGGATATCAAGTTGGTCTTCAACCTCCCCCTCGGTTGTGTAAAGGCCAGGTTTCCTGAGGCCCGCGCGCCCCCCCAGTGTGACAAAAGGAAGATAGGCTCCGCTCCGCCCTAGCACTTCGTAGTTGGCGATTTGGACTTTTTCGGTCAGGATCTTCAATTCTTGATTGCCAACCAGCGCCTGGCCAACCAAGCCGGCCAGCGTCGGGTCATTATTGAAAAAATCGATCCACGAAAGCTGCGCGGAATTGTCGGCGCAGGCAACGCCGTTAAAAGTGTCCGGCGGCGGCGCCGCCGGATCAGGCCCACGAAGTTTGGGAAGGCAGCAGCCTGGCAGAGACACCAGCGCGCTGAGGCCGATCGCTATTAAATAAGCGAAGTTCTTACGTGCCTTCGTGCTCGAAGACCTCGCTAAGCGGGTTATCATGTTCATCCCTGATAAGTTTGCGTCCGTCCGCAATCCTTGCGAACAGGTAGTAGAGCCCCGGAATCACCAAGACCCCGATGACGGTTCCCATCAGCATCCCGCCGACTCCCGTCGTGCCAATCGTGCGGTTTCCGATCGCGCCAGCCCCGGTGGCAATGACCAGCGGAATAAGACCGGCGATAAATGCGAATGAGGTCATCTGAATCGGCCGGAAGCGGAGTTTTCCGCCTTCGATGGCGGCTTCCTTAATGGACATGCCGTCTCGCCGTTGTTGCACCGCGAATTCGACGATCAGAATCGCGTTTTTTCCCAAGAGGCCAACTAGCATGATTAGCCCAATCTGAGCCCATACGTCGTTCGCCAGTCCTACCGCCTGCAGGAAGAAGAAGGATCCAAAAACGCCGATTGGCAGCGATAGAACCACTGCCAACGGAATGAGAAAACTCTCGTATTGACCGACCAACACCAAATAAACGAACGCGACGACGATTAAGAAGATATAAATCGCCTCGTTCCCCTTTCTGGATTCGTCGTATGAAAGACCGGCCCAGTCGATGCCATAACCGCGAGGCACCACATTCGGATCGGAGGCGATCTCCTCGACTGCCTTGATAGCCTGACCGGTGCTATAGCCGGGAGCCGGAGCACCTTGAATGACGGCGCACGGATACAGGTTGAATCGCGTGATCTCGTTCAAGCCCTGCTTCTTATGGATCTTCATGAAGGATGAGTAGGGAACCATTTCGCCCTTATCGTTCTTGACGAACATGTTCTCCAGATCCTCCGGCATCCGACGGAACTCCGGCCATGCCTGAACGTAAACCTTATAGAACTGGTTGAAGAGAATGAAGCCTTGCTCGTAAGTGCTGCCAATCAAGATATTGAGGTTATCCAGCGCCGCCTCGATCGAGACGCCCTTTTGCATGGCTACGTTGTTGTCGATGATCAGTTCGTACTGTGGGTAGTTGGCGGCGTAAAAAGTGAACAGGTTCTTCACTTCCTTGCACTTGGATACGGCGGCCATGAACGCGTCGTTCACTTCCCCCAAACGCTTATAGTCGGCGGTGCTCGATTGGGTCTTGTCGAGCAGAACCAAGGAGAAGCCACCAGCGGTGCCAAAACCCGGAACCGCCGGAGGTTCAAAGAACTCCAGCTTGACGTTGCTCAACTCTCGGCACTTTTCCTCGAGCTCCTCAATGATCTGGCGCGCGGTCCGCTTGCGTTGAGACCAATTTTTCAGGTTGATAATGCAAGTCCCAGCGTTGGAGCCGCGCCCCTCCGTCAACACCTCGTAACCAGCGACCGAGGTGACGGAGGTGACTCCTTCGACCTCTTTAGCGATCTTTTCAAGCTGCTGCGATTTGGCGTTCGTGTACTCAAGCGTCGAGCCGGGAGGCGTCTGCAAGACGGCGTAGATAATGCCTTGATCCTCGCCTGGAATAAAGCCACTAGCCATCTGCGTGTTGACAACAACGATGGCGGCTGCAAAGCCACCGACGACGGCCAGGGTCAATACGCGGCGCGTGACGATCCCCCGCAGAATTCCGCCATAAATATTTGTGACGATGTCGACGGCCCGGCTAAAAGGCCGCTGTACAAAAGGCACAAGAATCAGCAAGAATCCGACAGCACCCCACAAGATGTAGGCGAGATAAGTGATTGCCGCCAAGATCGGCAATCCGACGAAAAGATAAACCAAAATAGTCTGAAATCCGCGCCGCTTCTTTCCCTGCTCGTGGCCTGGTTGGTGGGCCGATTCATGGTCCGTGTCGGCGTGGGTGTGCGTGTGGGGCCTGAGAATCATTGCGCAGAGCACGGGCGTCAGCGTCAGGGCGACCAAACCGGAGAGAATGATTGACGAGGCCATGGTGATGCCGAACTGGCGGTAAAACGTGCCAACCGGCCCGGGGATGAAAGTCACTGGAACGAAGACGGCGGTCATCACCAGTGTGATGGCGATGATCGCGCCGCTGATTTCGTGCAGCACCTCCATGCTGGCGCGATAGGGCGATAGGTTTTTAGCCGCCATCTTGGCGTGGACTGCTTCGACCAACACGATCGCATCGTCCACCACGACGCCGATGGCAAGCACCATTGCGAACAGGGTGATCAAGTTGATCGACAGCCCCATCAGACGTAACACAAAGAAAGCTCCGACCAGCGACACCGGAACCGCCAGCGTCGGAATCAGCGTCGAGCGTAAATCGCCGAGGAACATGTAGACCACCAGCGACACCAAAATGAACGCCTCGAGCAGGGTATGCAGCACCTTTTCGATGGACGCGTCCACAAACTTGGAGACGTCGTAGGCGATTTCATAGTCCATCCCTGGAGGAAATGACTTTTTCATCTCCTCGAGCTTTGTTTTGATTTTCTCAATCACTTCGGCCGCGTTGGAACCCGGAGACTGCTTGAGCACGATGGATGCTGCGGGGTGGCCATCGACGTCCGAGTAAATGTCGAAAAACTCCGAGCCGAGTTCGATGCCGGCGCGAATCGCTTTACTGCTGGTCTTGTCCCGATGCAAATCTTTAGCAGTCGACGATAGTTCTTTGCCGATGACGCCATCCGCGTGCTCGCTCTCCTGAGTCGTGGTTGGGCTGGTATTGTCGGCCACTTTTCCATCGCCACCGTCGCCGTGCTCATCCTTTGCATACTTGATGTACACTGGCTGGTCTTGAGGGGGCACGCAGATGTCTTTGAGCCGCAGGATTTCGCCGTTCGGCTTCGCCCTCAGAATGATCTCGCCATACTGCTCTGGCTTGTTATATCGCCCGATATAGGTCAGGACGTACTCTTTCGACTGCGAGATCATGCCCGTGGCCTGACCGAGTCGGCCTGGGGATCCAATGATGCTCTGCTCCCCCACGGCCTTCATGACATCTTCCACGGAGATGTTGTAGGCACGCATGCGCTCGGGATTCAACCAGATGCGCATTGCGAAATTGCGGTTGCCGAGATTTCTGGGAATGCCCATGCCCTGGATCCGCTTGAGTTCGGGCATGACATAGACATTGGCATAGTTAAACAGATCTTTCTGATCCGTGTGCGGATCCGTGCTGTACAGATTCAGATACATCAACATGCTCGGTACGACCTGGCTGACGAGGATGCCCTCGCGCACCACCAAGGGTGGCAGTCGGCTTAGCATGATGTTGACCCGGTTCTGCACGTTCACAACGTTGATGTTCGGGTCCGTTCCAGGCTCGAAATAGATTGTAATCGTTGCCTCGCCGGCGCTGGTGGCCGACGAGATCATGTAACGCATGTTCTGGACGCCGTTGATCGATTGCTCCAGCGGAATCAATACCGCATCGACCAAAACGTTGGCACTGGCGCCGGGATAGGCAATGGACACCATCACGGTCGGCGGCGCAATGTTGGGAAACTGCGCGATTGGCAAAGTTTCGATCCCCAGCCAACCCAGGAACAAGAGGACGATCGAGATCACGATCGCCAATGCCGGCCGGTGAAGGATTTTTGTGAACATGCTCGGAAATCGATGAGGCAGCCCTTGCGGAACGTCGAAAAGCAATCGTTATTCCGCGTGATATTTCATGTTCGAAAGAACCTTTTCCGGCTTAAGATACTCGTATTCGATGTGTTCTCCATCGTGAACCTGCCGGACTCCTTCGAGCACGAACTTGTCTTTGGCGTCCAGTCCGCTCTGGATGACAAAGATGTCGTCCATTTCGTGAGCAATCGTGATCGCGCGCTGATGGATCACGTTGTCCTTGTCGACGACGTAAACGTATCGCTTGTCGAGAATCTCAAAGGTCGCCCGCTGGGGGATCACAATTGCGTTCTTCAACGTTTGGTGGATCAGCACGGTGCCCGTCTGACCATAACGCAATAAGTGGTCTGGGTTCGGAAAATCGGCGCGGAATTTGATATTCCCCGTTTCGTTGTTGAAATCTGCCTCAATTGCGGCAATCTTGCCAACTTGCGAAAACTTTTCACCATTGGCTAGCATCAATTCGATTTGTTCGTTCGATTTGTCGCGATGATCGGCTGCCATGTATTCCAAGTAACGGGCCTCGGGCACATTGAAATAGACCCACATCACGTCGTTATCCGAGACGGTCGTGAGGATATCTCCTTCCGCAATGCGGCTACCTTGTTGGTTGTAGAGGCGGTCGATGATGCCATCGAATGGCGCTTTGATTTCGGTGAAGTTCAGCTTGGCTCGCGCGAGAGCCACCTTGGCGTTGGCCCTGTCCAGTTTGGCTTTGGCCAGCTTCACTTCTTGCTCGGAGACTACGGGCGTTGGCCGGTCGTACAAGCTCTTGGTATTGCTGTACTCAATTTGCGCCCTCTGTGCCTCAGCCACCTCCGAGTCCAATTCGGCCCTGTAATAGACGGGCAGGATCTTAAATAAGATTTCCCCCTGCTTTACGGACTGACCCTCTTTAATCGTGATGGGTTCGAGGTACCCTCCTTCCAGGGCGCGTAGTTCAATGTGACGCCGCGAGTGAATTTGGCAGACGTATTTCTGGGTAGTCACCACGTCCTTGACGGCAGGACTCGTGACGACGATCTTTCGTTGCTCCTCG